>NZ_JASNVZ010000022.1:0-60919 GCF_049311085.1 Sphingomonas sp. 3-13AW
GCAGAAGCTCCCCGATGATCGCCCACTCCGCGTCCGACACATCCCCTCGACCCAACGCCGCCTCCAAAAGGCAGTCTTGAATCAGAGATCAGGCGGCTTGGGAATCCACTATGTCAACACGGCCTAGGGGCCGGCAGAATTGGCGCCTCTGTACGCTTGCGAGAGGGGACGGCGGTCGGCGCCGCAGGGTCATTCTGCAGAGAAGGTAACGCGTCGACAGCAGAAAGCGGTTTCCGCCTCGGGCGGGTAACTTCCGCGACGCTCACAGGAATTTGGGTTTCAAGCTAGCAGTGTGGAAAGCGCTCGGCGCTCGAGGCGCTGCACAGAGCCGTTCGTCAGCGCGAGCGCTAGATACGCCGCCCAACAGGGCCGCCGGCTATGCGTCAATTGGGCGCTATGAAAGGGCGAAAAGGCGAAAGAGGGCGCCGCCAAATGGGGCGCGCGCCCTCTCCCATTACTTCAGTTCGCGAATCCAGATCGAGCGGAAGCTGATCGGCGCGCTGGGGTCGCCATGATCCTGAAGCTTGATCGGCGAAGGGCCGTGCGCCTTGTACTGGGGCTTGCCGACGTAGGTGGTCTCACCCTTCAGGGCGACGTTGTTCTGGACCAGGACGCCGTTGTGGAAGACCGTGACCACGGCCGGGCTCTTCAACGACCCGTCGCCCGCGAACACCGGTGCCGTCCAGATCACGTCGTAGCTCTGCCATTCGCCCGGCGCGCGCATCGCGTTCGCAAGCGGCGCGAACTGCTTGTAGATGCTGCTCGCCTGGCCGTTGACATAGGTCTTGTTGCGGTAGCTATCCATGATCTGGAGCTCATAGCCGGCATCACCGCCGCCGGTGGATGCCAGGAACAGGCCGCTGTTGCCGCGGGCCTGGCCCTCGCCCGTAATCCCCTTGGGGATACGCCATTCCATGTGCAGCTGGTAACTGCCGAAGCGCCGCCGCGTCTCGATGTTGCCGGTGCCCTTTCGCACCGTCAGCACGCCGTCGGCGACCGTCCATTTCGCCGGACCCTTGTCCTTGACAGAAACCCACTCGTTCAGGTTCTTGCCGTCGAACAGCACCACGGCGTCGGATGGGGCCGGAACGCTAGTCGCAGGTCCGGGGGTGACGATCGGCGGCTCCGGCTGCCACACCTCGGTGTCCTCCGGACGCGGTCCCGATGCGGTCTGCGCGGCGAACGCGGCTCCGGCGAGGCCGAGGAGTGCGACGGCGGCGGCCTTGGCGATCATAGTTCCCATCCCTTGCGATATTCCCGGTCGAGGAAGCGGTTCGCGTCCGGCACATTGGTGATCCGGCCGGAGGCGCCGTCATATTCGATCGGCTGGTCCGCGCGCATCGCGACCATTCCAAGCAACATCGTTTCGTTGAGCGGTACGGCCACCGAGAAGGGCGAGGAAATCGCCTCCTCGCCTCGAATCGCCCGGATCCAGTTCATCTCATGCCCGTCGCGCCCGCCGATGATGCGCGGCAGCGACACGGGGATGGCGGCTGCACGCGCCGCCACACCATCACCGATCAGCACCGGCTTTTCGCCATAGGTGTCGTGCATCAACATGCCCTGGTCGCCGATGTAGAGCACGCCGCCGTCCGGGTTCATGCGCGCGGTCGCGGGCATCGCGACCGGTGTCGGCGGCATCAACCCGCCGTCGTACCAGGTCATCGTCAGCGGCCCGCCCTTGGCGGCACCGAAGTGATAGGTGGTGATGTTGGCGAGCGGATAGCTGCCGAGGTCGGCCGGCGGCTTGCCGTCCCAGATATTGTCGTCGCCACCCCAGCGGCTGTGCCGCGTCTCGATCCGCGTCGGCAGGCCGGGCTCGAGCGCCCAGACGGGGAAGTCGACGAGATGCGCGCCCATGTCCCCGAGCGACCCGATCCCGAACGGCACCCATCCGCGCCAGTTGAAGTGCGCGTAATCGGGGTGATAGCCCCAATCGACCGCCGCCGGCCCGAGCCAGACGTCCCAGTCGAGCGAGGCGGGCTTGGGAACCGCGGTCGGACGCGCCTCCCCCTGCGGCCAGAGCGGGCGGTTGGTCCAGGAGTGGACTTCGCGGACGCGGCCGATCGCGCCACCGCGGATCAACTCCACCACGCGCCGGCCGTCGTCGCCGGAATGCCCCTGGTTACCCATTTGGGTTACCAGCTTGGGATTGCGGCGAGCGAGGTCGAGCAGCGTGCGTCCCTCACGCACCGTATAGGTCAGCGGCTTTTGCACATAGACGTGGATGCCGCGCTCCATCGCTGCCTTGGCGGCGACCGCATGGTGATGATCGGGCGTCGCGATCACCACCGCGTCGATGTCTTTGCGGGCATCGAACATCCGCCGATAGTCGGCGAACTTCTCGGCGCGGTCATAGGCGGCCTTGAGCGGCTGCATCTGCGGCCGTGCAGCGCCTTTGTTGTCCACGAAGGACTTGGCGACGTGCGCGAGGTCGACATCGGCGATCGCGACGATGTTCTGGCTGGTGAGCTTCGCCATGTTCTGCGAGCCCATGCCGCCGGCACCGATCGCCGCGACATTCACGCGATCGCTGGGAGCGATACGCCGGGCGGACGCCTGCCCCGGCAGGCTCAGCAGGCCCGCGGTCGCCGTCGCGCCCGCCAGCCAGTCACGACGGCTCAGGCCCGCCTTCGTCTCTGTCGCCATGTTCTTCCCCTCGGCGTAAGGCGCTGTCGGCCCCTCACCGGAGCCGACAGCAAGGCTGTGCGCTGGAACGGAGCCTATGCGCGCTTGATCTGGCGGACCGCATGGTCGGCCGCACGCGCCGTCAGCGCCATGAAGGTCAGCGACGGATTGACGCAGGCGATCGACGCCATCTGCGCGCCGTCGGTGACGTACAGATTGGGCGCATCATGGGCCTGGCTGAACCCGTTGAGCACCGATGCCCGCGGGTCCTTGCCCATGCGCGCGCCGCCCATCTCGTGGATGGCGTCGCCCGGGACATGCTCGTTCTGCCAGCTTTTCACGTTGGTCAGGCCGGCGTTGCGCAGCATCTCCTCGCCCTGGGTCCGGGCGTCCGCCATCATCCGCAGCTCGTTGTCGCGGAACGTCACGTCGAAACGGACCAGCGGCACCCCGAAGCGGTCGAGCTTGCTCGAATGGAGCGAGATGCGGTTGTCCTTGTAGGGCAGGCATTCGCCGAACGCGCCCATGCCGAACTTCCACGGCGCATAGCCGCGCATGCCCTGCTTCATCGAGGCGCCAAAGCCGACCGGCTTGGCCGGGTCGCGCCGTGCGCTGCCCTGATAGCCATAGCCGCGCTTGAAGCCGACATCCTCCGGACGTCCCGCGACGTTGCGGAACTTCGGAATATAGACGCCGCCCGGGCGCCGCCCATATTCGATATATTCGGTCATGCCGGGGATCTCGCCCTCGATATTGACCCGGAAGATGTGGTCCATGACGTAGCGGCCGAGCGTGCCGCTGCTGTCGAAGTAGCTGCGGTCGCTGCCCGGAGCGCGCGAGTTCAACATGATCTGCGTGGAGGCGATCGCCGACGCACACAGGAACACCAGGTCGGCCTGGACCACCTGCGCCTGCCCCGTCTTGGCGTCGACATAGCGCACGCCGGTCACGCGCTTCTTGGCGGGATCATATTCCACGTTGGTGACGACCGCATCCGACTGGAGCGTCAGGCGGCCGGTGGCGCGCGCCGCCGGCAGCGTGACCGCCTGGGTCGAGAAATAGGCGCCGAACGAGCAGCCGTTCCCGCATTGGTTGCGCATCTGGCACTTGGTGCGGTTCTGCTCCGGCTTGTCCTCCGTCAGGTTGGACAGGCGCGTGTTGATGAGCTTGCGGCCCGGGAACTCGGTCTCCAGCCGCGTCTTGAGCCACTTCTCGGCGACGTTCATAGGGATCGGCGGCTGGAACTCGCTGTCCGGCAGATAGGGCAGGTTCTCCCGCGAACCCGACACGCCGATGTACTTCTCCACATAGCTGTACCAGGGCGCGATGTCGTCATAGCCGATCGGCCACTCGCCATCGATGCCCTCACGCTTGTTCGCCTCGAAGTCCTCGGGCGCCCAGCGGAAGCTCCAGCGACCCCAGATCAGCGACTTGCCGCCAACCGCACCCGGCCGGATCCAGTAGAACTTCTCGCCCTCGTCATAGGCATAGGGGTTCAGCCGGTCGTCGTTGTAGAACAACTGGTTGCTGGGCGCGACATAGCCGTAGCGGGCGATGAAATAATCGCTCTCCACCAGGGACTTGGGCATGATGTTGCGCGCCGGCACCTCAAAGGCGGGCTTGCCGTCATAGGGATAGTCCTGGCCGTGCTCGACCATCACGCCGCGGTCGAGCATCAGCACGCGCAGCCCCTTTTCGGTGAGTTCCTTGGCAGCAAAGCCGCCGCTGACGCCGGAACCCACGACGATTGCGTCGAACCTGTTGGTCGAAGCCATGATCTTTCCTCTCCCGGTACCGGTCAGTAACGCAGCGCGCGCAGCGTTTTGAAGCTGGTGGTGACGTCCGGCAGATAGGGCGCCGGCGCCTCGTCATTCTCGACATAGAAGTGCTTCACGCCGGCACTTCCCTTCCGCTTGAACATGGCGGCGAAGTCGGTCTTGCCGGCCCCTACCGCGGTCATGCTGCCGTCGGGGCGCATGTCCTTGACGTGATAGGCATAGATGCGGTTGCCCAGGCGGTCGATCAGCGCGCCGGGGTCTTCGCCCGCACGCCCCGCCCAATAGAGATCGAGCTCAATCCGAACCAGATTGGGGTCCGTTTCCTTCAGGAGACGCTCGTAAAGGCTGACCCCGCCCGGCTTGTTGGTGAACTCGAAATCATGGTTGTGATAGGCAAAGCCGAGGCCGGCCTGCTTCAGGTCGGCGGCAAAGCGGTTGAAGTTGGGGATCGCCGCCTGCCAACCCTGCTCCGTACGGTGCTGGTCGGTCATATAGGGAAGGACGACCGTGTCGGCGCCCAGCGTCTTCGCCATCGCGACCGAGCGGTCGAAGTTGCTGAGCAGCGTGTCGTAGCCGATGTGGACCGACGGCGCGCGAAGGCCCAGCCGGTTCATCGTGTCGCGCAGCATGGCGGGGTCCATCGCCTCATAGCCGCCGCCGCCGTACTCGACTTCCTTGTAGCCGATCTTCGCCAGCTTCTCGAGCGTGCCCGCCGGGTCTTTCTGGAAGATGTCGCGCACGGTGTAGAGCTGCAGGCCGATCGCATTGATCTGCGCGGCCGAAGCGGCGGGGATGAGCTTCCCCGCAACGGCAAGCGCCGCGACGCCGCCCGCGCCGCCGAGCATGGTCCGACGGCTGATCATGCGCTGTAGACCTTGTTGACCTGGGAATAGGGGAAGGCGCCGTTGTACTCGCCGGGGACCGGCAGATACTCGCGCTCCTGCGTGATGCCGACTTCCGACGTGTAATAGCCGGTGATGACAAGCTGCCGGAACGCCTCGAAGAAGGTCGCGCCCTTGGGCAGCTGGTCGTTCATCGCGAGCGTCAGCAGTGCGTCCTGCTGCGCCGGCTTCGCCTGCGCCGCGGGAACGCGATAGTCGCGCAGGCTGCGCGCCTCGATCGCCGCCAGCCCCTCCAGGATCGGCACGCGGTCGCCCGGGGAGCCCCAGTCGGCCAGCAGCTTCTCGATGAAGGCGGGCACGCCGGCCGTGATTGCGCCGGGCGTATCGGTGGTGGGAATGACCCGCTCGCTGAGCGCCGACACCAGCGCGCGCTGCGCCGGGGTGAACACGGCGACGCTGGGCGGTCCCTCGCTGATCACCGGCACGCGCGACGCCTGGGCAGCGCCGGCGGCGCGCGCGATCGGCGCGAACACGGCCGCACCGAACATCCCGACCACGCCGGCCAGCGCGGTTCTACGATCGATCACTTGGCTTCTCCCCCAAAAACTGAGCGGAATCCCGCTTCGGGCTGCCGACGGGTGCCGATATTCCGGAACCCTGTGGGCGATTCATGATGCTCTGGCGAAGACAGGCCGCGAGCCGCGTGCCGCACCCCCGCCCTCATTGCGCGTCGATCGCGCGATAGGCGGCGATCAGCCGCTCTTCCCCCGCGCGTCCCTTGATTGAATTGCCATGTTCCATGCCGATCACGCCGGCATAGCGGCGCTGGCGCAGCCACCGGACGATGTTGGCATAGTGGATTTCGCCGGTGCCGGGCTCGTTGCGCCCCGGATTGTCGCCGAACTGGATATAGCCGATCTCGCTCCAGCAGCTGTCCATCACCGGGATCAGGTTCCCGGACTGGATCTGCTCGTGATACACGTCGGCCAGGATCTTCACCCCGGGGCTGTTGGCGCCGCGCGCCACCGCATAGCCCTGCGCAATGCTCTGCATATAGACGCCGGGGTGGTTGGTGCGGGTGTTGAGCGGCTCCATCACCATCGCGATGCCGTGCGGTGCGACGATGTCGCCGGCCCGGCGCATGACGTCGATCACCCGCGCGGTCTGGATCTCCACCGGAACCTTGGGATCCATGAAGCCGGTCACCACCGTCATCCGGTTGGCATTGAGGCGCTTGGCAACCTCGATGGAACTGCGAATGTCGGCCAGGAACGCCTCCCGCTCCGCGCCGTCGTTGGCACCCAGCAGCGGGCGCGACTGCGACCATTTCGGCATGCTTGCCACGAACACGCCCATCGCCATGCCACGCTGCTGCAGCGCCTTTGCCATGCGCTCCTGCTCCGCGACCGGCCGTGCGCGCGCCTCATTGTCTTCCCAGGCGGTGAACCCCTGGTCGGCGGCAAAGGCGATCTGCTCGATCAACCCGCCGCGGCTGGCGAAGCTGCCCTCATGCGGCGCGTAGGCAAGCGAGAAGCGCGCGGCGTTGGAACCGCCCCCCTGCGCAAGACCCGCGCTCGCCGCCAACGGCGCGACAGCGCCCGCGGCGAGTACGGCGCGGCGCGAGATCGTCATGCCCCCCGTCCCGTCATTTACCGCTCTGCGCCTTCAGGAACGCGATGATCGCTGCTCGCTTGGCCGGATCGGCCATGCCGATCGGCATCCGCGTACCCGGCACCTTCTTCGTCGGCGCGGCGAGATACTGGTCGAGTGTCGCCTCATCCCAGCGCAGCTTCGACGCCTTCATCGCGTTGGAATAGTTGAAGCCGGGGACCGAGGCTGCGGGACGCCCCACCACGCCGTTGAGGTTCGGGCCGATACCGTTGCGGCCGCCCTTGTCCACGGTGTGGCACGCCTTGCAGGCGGCAAATGCGGGCGGCGTCGCGGTCTGCGCGAGGGCGGGTGTCGCGGTCACGGCGAGCATCGCTGCTGCCGCTCCCAGGCCTAGGGTACGCTTCATACACTCTCTCCAGGATCGATACTGGTCCATTTCCGGTCCGTGGCCGCATTGGCGATCACGGCCTCGACGAACTTCATGGTGCGAACCCCGTCCGCGACACCGGGGAACCAGCTGCCCCCCTCGTCGCGGATCGCAGCGGCAAAACCGCGATAGAGGTTGGCGAAAGCCTCGACATAGCCTTCGGGATGTCCGGCCGGCGTACGCAGCAGTCCGGCCGCGCCTTCGCTCAGCCCGGGGCCACCCGCCCGCACCATCTCGGCCGGCCGGTCGAGCCAGCGCAGCGTCAGCGTGTTGGGCTCCATCTGCGCCCATTCGAGCCCGCCGCGCTCACCATAGATACGCAGGCGAAGGCCGTTCTCCTCGCCCGCTGCGACCTGGGTCGCCTTCAGCGTCCCGCGCGCCCCACCGTCGAAGCGCAGCAGCGCGCTCACATCATCGTCGAGCCGCCGCCCGGGCACATGGATCGCAAGGTCCGCCGATACCGCCTCCGTCCTGAGGCCGGAGACATGCTCGGCAAGGTGGAAGGCGTGGGTGCCGATGTCGCCCAGGCAGCCACCAAGGCCTGCGCGAGCCGGATCGGTGCGCCACTCCGCCTGCTTGTTGCCGGCGTTGTCGATGGGATCGCTCAGCCAGCCCTGCAGATATTCGACCTGCACTAGCCGGATCGCGCCAAAATCCCCGCGTGCGACGCGCGCCCGCGCCTCTTCCACCAGCGCATAGCCGCTATAGGTGAAGGCGAGGCCGAAATGGCGGCCACTCGCCTCGGCAGCCGCCGCAATGGCCTGCGCCTCGGCAACGCTCATCGCCATCGGCTTTTCGCAGAACACGTGGAAGCCCGCTTCCAGTGCCGCGATCGCCATCGGCGCGTGGAGATGATTGGGGGTGACGACCGATACCGCGTCGATCCGCGCGTCGGCGGGCAGCGCGCGCTCGCCCGCGAGCATCGCGTCAAACGTCGGATAGACCCGTGCCGGATCGAGCGCGAGCACCTCGCCGGTGCGGACATTGCGTCCGGCATCGGTGCTGAACGCACCGGCGACGAGGCGCCAGTCGCCGTCGATGGCCGCCGCCATGCGATGGACCGCACCGATGAACGCGCCCTCGCCGCCGCCCACCATGCCGAGCAGGAGCGGCCGCCGCATCATTCCGCCTCGCCCTTCAGGCCCATCAGCGCGCGGATCGCGGCACGATCGACACCGCTTGCGGCGAAATCGTCGAACGGGCGCTCGGTGACGTGGATGATATGGTCGCGGATGAACGGCGCCCCCTCACGCGCGCCGTCCTCGGCACGCTTGAGCGCACACTCCCATTCCAGCACCGCCCAGCCGTCATAGCCATATTGGGCAAGCTTGCTGAAGACGCCGACGAAGTCGACCTGCCCGTCGCCGGTCGAGCGGAAACGCCCGGCCCGGTTCACCCAGCTCTCATAGCCGCCATAGACGCCCGTCCGACCGGTCGGGTTAAACTCGGCATCCTTCACGTGGAAGCAGGAAATCCGGTCGTGATAGCGATCGATGAAGTCGAGATAGTCGAGCTGTTGCAGCACATAGTGCGAAGGGTCGAACAGCATCCGCGCGCGCGGGTGATGGCCAACCGCATTCAGGAACCGCTCCCAGCTGGCACCGTCGTGAATGTCCTCGCCGGGGTGAAGCTCGAACGCGCAGTCGACGCCGACATCCTCGAATACTTCCAGGATCGGCAGCCAGCGGCGGGCGAGTTCGGTGAACGCTTCCTCGACCAGGCCGGCCGGACGCTGCGGCCACGGATAGACATAGGGCCAGGCAAGCGCGCCCGAGAAAGTGGCATGCGCCGTCAGCCCCAGATTGGCGCTGGCGCGGGCGGCGAGCTTGACCTGCTCGACGGCCCAGGCCTGGCGCTCGGCGGGCTTGCCGTGGAGCTCGGCGGGCGCAAACCCGTCGAACAGGCTGTCATAGGCCGGGTGGACCGCGACCAGCTGGCCCTGAAGGTGAGTAGAGAGCTCGGTCGGCTCCACGCCGAACTGCGCAAGCCGCCCGCGCAGATCGTCGCAATAATCCTTGCTCTCGGCCGCCGTCTTCAGGTCGAACAGGCGGGTGTCGCACGGAATCTGCACCCCGACATAGCCGAGCTTGCCGGCCCATTCGGCCAGATGGTCGAGCGTGTCGAACGGTGCCGCATCGCCCATGAACTGCGCCAGGAAAATGCCCGGCCCCTTCATCCCACTCATATGCTGGCCTCCTGCCGGCTGTTGTCGCGGAAGGTCAGCTGGAACAGGATCGCCACCACCGCTGCCGCGACCGCGGGGTACCACCACATCTGCTGCCAGTCGGCGACGCTGGGGGTCGCCGGAAGCTGGGCATAGAGAAGCCCACCGATCTGCGAACCGAGCAGCATGCCCACGCCATAGGTGAACAGCGTCAGCATCCCCTGCGCCTGGGCGTTGACGCCCTTGGGCGCAGCGATGGTGCCGGTGTAGATCGCGCCCGCCACGAAGAAGAAGTCATAGCAAACGCCGTGCAGCGCCACGCCCAGGTAGATCGCCCACAGCGAGTCGCCGCCGTCGCCGATCGCGAACAGCGCATAGCGCACCGCCCAGGCGATCATGCCGACCAGCAGTAACGGCTTCACGCCGAAGCGGCGATAGAGCCACGGCATCGAGAACATGAACGCGAGCTCGGACATCTGCCCGATCGACATGGTGCCACCGACATTCTCGATGCCGGCCGTGCCGATATAGGCGGACGCATAGGCGTAATACATCGCCAGCGGGATCGAGATGAGCGTCGCCGCGGTGATGAAGACCAGATAGGAGCGATTGCGCATCAGGCCGAACGCCTCGACGCACAGCACCTGGCGGATCACGCTCTCGTCGCGCGGCGCATCGGCTTCGACGCTGGGCAGCGTGATGCTGTAGAGGCCGAGCGCGATGGAGACGACCGCGGCGATGGTGAAGATCTGCGGGCTGGCCGAAAGCCCCGCCCAGCCGATGATCAGCCCGGCGGCGATCCAGCCGAGCGTGCCGAACGCGCGCACGAACGGGAAACGGTCGACTCGCTCGCCGAAGCTCTTGAGCGCGATGGTGTTCGCAAGACCGACGGTCGGCATGTAGAGGATCATGTAGCCCAGCAGCAGCCAGACGAAGCTGTTGCCATGCTCGGGCGTGATCAGCGACGGCAGCACGAACAACAGGACGCCGCCGATGAGGTGCAGGGTCACCATCAGCATCTTCGGCGTCAAGTAACGCGCCGCCGCCATACCGAGCAGGAAAGAGCCGACGATCGAGGCGATCGGCCCGACCGAAAAGGCGTTGGCGATCAGGTTGCCGATGCCGACGGTTTGCATGACGAGACCCAAGGTCACGTTCCACGCGCCCCAGATGAAGAACTGCATGAACATCAGCGCACTCAGGCGCCCTGTCAGCATTGCAGGAGCCGGACGCACGATCCCCGGCGGGACATTTTCGGCAGCGAGCATTCGCGCATCCTCTCCATGGCAGGTTGTCCTGCTCTTCCAATGCGGGAAGACTATGGAGGCAAAAGTCAGATGTAAAGGATTACATCCTACCTATCGACACGGCCCGTCGCACCGCACATGACGTAGCGATGGCAACGATCATCCAGGTAGCAGAACAGGCGGGCGTTTCGACCGCGACGGTGTCGCGGGTGCTCAGCCAGCCCGACCGCGTTGCCCTGCGCACCCGCGAGCGGGTCCTCGAAGTCGTCCAGGCGCTCGGCTACCAGCCCAATGTTGCCGCCCGCACCCTGCGCACGCACCGCGCCGCCAAGATCCTGCTGACGGTTCCGGATATTTCGAATCCCTTTTTCGCGAGCGTCATCCGCGGGGCCGAAGAGGCCGCGCGCGACGCCGGCTATGCGGTGATGCTGGGCGATACCCGCCACGATCCCGAGGTGGAGGATCAATATGCCGACATGTTGTCGCGACGTGAGGTGGACGGCCTGATCTTCCTGGGCCACCGATTGCCCGCCAGCCTCGCGCCGCTGCTGGCGCGGGAGGGTGGCTTCGCGCCGGTCGTGAACGGATGCGAGTACAGTCCGAACATCGGCGTACCGAGCGTGCACATCGACAATGCGGCGGCGGGCAGCGACGCGATCGACCATCTGGTCGGGCTCGGCCACCGGGCGATCGGCCTCATCACCGGGCCGGAGATCAGCCCGATCAGCCGCGACCGCCTGGCAGGAGCAATGCGCGCGGCCGATCGGCATGGCCTGGGCGGAGCGCTACAGGTCCAGGTCGGAGACTATTCGGCGGAGTCGGCCTTCGCGCACATGCGGGCGCTGATCGAGCGCCGGGTGACGGCGGTATTTTGCTTCAGCGACGAAATGGCGATCGGCGCGATGCGCGCAATCCGGGAAGCCGGCCTCTCCTGCCCCGCGCAGGTTTCCGTGATCGGCTTTGACGACCTGCCCCTCGCCAGCTTCTTCCAGCCCGCGCTCACCACCATCGCCCAGCCCAAGGGGCGGATCGGCCGGTGCGCGGTGGAACTGCTCGTCGCGCTGCTCGGCGGCTCCGAGCCCCCTGCCCGGCAAGTGACGCTTCAGCACCAGTTGGTCGTGCGCAACAGCACCGCGCCCACTCCGCGAGCGCCCTAGCCGGGACCTGTTCGCAACCTCGAGCGCGCCCGTCCGTTGGAACTCCACGCCTTTCGATGTGGAGAGTTCGACATGCGCACCGGTTTCCTGATGATCGCCAGTACCCTGCTCCTCCCC
This sequence comes from Sphingomonas sp. 3-13AW, assembly GCF_049311085.1. Classification (NCBI taxonomy): domain Bacteria; kingdom Pseudomonadati; phylum Pseudomonadota; class Alphaproteobacteria; order Sphingomonadales; family Sphingomonadaceae; genus Sphingomonas; species Sphingomonas sp. 3-13AW. The sequence goes on from NZ_JASNVZ010000022.1 coordinate 11,972, forward strand.
GCCGCCGCGGTTGCCCAGCAATCCCACCCCGCGGGCCATGGCACCGCCGGCACGCATACCACGCCCGGACAGCCGACGCAGAGCCAGACTTCGCGCCCCAGCGACCGGCCGGCCACGCCCAACGAACAGAGCCAGGGTGGCGGCACCAACAACACCGGCACCGTCGCCACCGGCCAGACCGGGTCAGGCGCGACCGCATCGACCACGCCGGACACGATCCCGCCGACCGGCGACACCGTGGGCCAGCCGGGCTCGACGCTCGGGACCGGCAGCACCGCCACGACCAGCGAAGCGCCCAAGCCGGGTACGCCGCGCTGAACCCCGCCGGGCGCGGTTCGGGATCGACACCCGAAACCGCGCCCGCGCCCGGATGGCGCTTGGGTCCTGCCCGCGACCCCGCTAAGGTCGGCCATGGACTTTGATCAGCTTCTCGTTCGCTTCTTCGGCACCGACGACCTTTCCGGCCTCACCGCGGAACAGGTCTCGGAAGGCGTGGAGCAACTTCGGCTCGAATTCGGGCTGGAACAGGACGGCGGCCGCCGTTTCGCACTCTGGTGCCTGATGTACATGCTCGGCGCCGCCCCCGACCTGGATGTCGCATTCAAGGATGCGGACGATCGGGAAGCGGCGCGCGACTTCATGGATGCGATCGACGCCGAAAACGACGAAGACGACTAGCGCCGTCCACCCCGACGACGCCGGTCAAGCTCGTCAGGCACCAAAGGCCCCGTCGATGGTGTGCATCGCACCCGTCACGAACCCTGCTTCCGGACCGGCAAGATACGCGACCATCCCGGCAACTTCCTCGGGCTTGCCGTGGCGCTTGATCGCCATGAAGCCATGCAGCAGGTCGCGCATCGGCCCGTCGGCGGGATTGGCGTCCGTGTCGATCGGGCCCGGCTGGACGACGTTGACCGTGATCCCGCGCGCGGCGAAGTCGCGTGCCAGCCCGCGCGCCAGGCCCTGCAAAGCGGACTTGCTGACCGCGTAGGACGCCATCCCAGGCACGGGCATCCGATCGCCGTTCACCGATCCGATCACGATGATGCGGCCGCCCTCGGGCATCTGCCGCGCGGCCTCGACCGAGGCGTGATACGGCGCATGGATGTTGATCCGGAACAGCCGGTCGATCGCATCCGGGTCTTGATCCAGCGCATCACCGAATACCGCGATCCCGGAATTCACCACCAGCACGTCGAGCGGGCCGCTTTCCCGCACGCGTGCGATAACGGCGTCGCGATCGGCGCTGTCGGCCGCGAACGCCTCGCTCCCGGTTTCCGCCGCGAGCTTCTCGGCGGCCTCGCGCGAACCGTTGAAGGTGAAGTGCACCTTCGCGCCTTCGCTGGCGAAGCGGCGCACGATCGCGGCGCCGATACCCCGGCTGCCGCCAAGAACGAGAACGGATTTTCCTGCGAATGCGGCCATGGGGACGTTCCTTGCTGATTAATGTAAGACGCGCTACATAAACAGCACCAGACACCGTCAAGGATTTGTGTAGTGCATCCTACAAATAAGCCACGCACGAGAGGTCGGCCGCGCCGGTTCGATCCCGATGCGGCGGTGGAGAAGGCGCAGCAGCTTTTCCACGCACGCGGCTATGACGCAGTGAGCGTGGCCGATGTGACGGAAGCCTTGGGTATCAATCCGCCCAGCTTCTATGCCGCCTTCGGCAACAAGGCGGGGCTCTATGGCCGTATTCTCCAGCGTTGGGCGGACCATGGCGCGATCCCGATTGCGGACATCCTGCTCCCGGACCGCCCGGTCGACGAGGCGCTGGCGGCGCTCCTGGAGGAGGCCGCCCGGCGCTACGCGGCCAGCGCCGCGGATCCGGCCGCTGCCGGTTGCATGGTGCTCGAAGGCGTCCGCTGCAACGATCCGGATGCGCGCGAGACGGCTCTCGCGTTCAGGCGAGCAGCCGAGGAAATGGTGCGCGACCATGTTGCCGCACGCCATCCCGAACAGGCCCGGGAACTGAGCGAGTTCGTAGCCACCGTCATGACCGGCATGTCCGCAAAGGCGCGCGACGGACATGGCGTGGATCAACTCCTCGCCACGGCCCGCCTCGCCGGCAGTGCCATCAGGGAAGCGCTCTCGGAGTGAACGCTCCCGCCACGCTTACTTCGCGGCGGGCAATTTCACTCCCAAAAGGACCAGCCGCTCCCCGGTGATGCCGAACCAGTGCGGCACGCCGGCAGGGATCAGCACGACGTCGCCAGGCCCCAGGGTCCGGGTCGTGCCGTCGTCGATGCGACTTCCCTCCACCAGCCCGGGCCTGCTGGTCTTTGCCTCCGCCATCGTTCCGCCGGCGACCAGCGTGCCCGCGCCTTCCAGGACGATCGCATATTCCGCCTCGGTCGGGTGGACAGCGGGCCGCCCGGGCTTTTTCCAGATCTCGACTGCCGCGACGGTCTCTCCATCGCGCACCACCGGCCGCCACATGAAACCCTGGTCCGGCTTCATTTCGGCAAGCATCGCCTGTGTCTGGGCACGGACGTCCGCTCCCGTCGCGAAGCCGAATGCCGTGGGGGCTTGCCCCGACGCCGTCTGCGCGTCGGCAGCCCGGACGCCGAAGGCTGTGGCGAGCAGCAGCGACGCCGCGAGTGCTTTGGAAATGGTCTTCACCGCATCTCTCCCCTCGCTCCCGCCGGCTCTGCAGTGTCCGTGCGTGGTTCGACGGCCGAAGGTGCCACAGAAGAACGGTGGCGCACAGGGGCAGGTTTTCGTTTCCGCGTCGCGGTGCGCGAAGCGAGCCGGAAGCAACCATCGCCGCCGCCATTCCCGCTCGGTATCTCCGCGACCTTCGTGTAGGGGTGCGCGCGACGGCGCCTGCGGCAGGCTACCGAAGCACGGATCCTGACAGGCACATGGCGCGCAAGCATTCGAGATACGACCCGTACGAAGGCCAGGAGCCTGACGACACCGCTGCTGCGCCGCCGCCGCCCTGCTGGCTCTGTGGCCGGCCGACGGGAAAGACGATCGTCTGGCACCATCCGGTTCCCAAGAGCCGCGGCGGACGCGATGTCGTGCCGATGCACCCGATCTGCCAGCAGACAGTTACGGCGAACTTCACGAACTCCGAACTTCAGCGCTACGGCATGGATGTGGATTTGCTGCTGGCGAACCCGGCCATCCAGAAGTTCGTCGCCTGGGTGGCCAAGAAGGATCCGGACTTCACCGCCACCATCACGAAGAAGCAACGCTGATCCTCGCATAGCGGCGCCGGACGCAGGGGGCGGCCGGCCCTATGTCTCGATCAGGTTCCTGATCCGCGTGGCGAGATCATCGACGGAGAACGGCTTGATCAGGACGTGCATCCCCGGGGCGAGGTGCCCGTGGCTCAGGACCGCGTTTTCCGCATAGCCGGTGACGAACAGGATCTTGAGATCCGGGCGCACCCCGCGCGCAGCATCGGCGACCTGCCTGCCGTTCATGCCACCCGGCAGGCCCACGTCCGTGATCAGCAGGTCGATCCGCTGCTCCGAGTTCAGGACCTTCAATCCCGTGGGGCCGTCCACAGCCTCGATCGCGGTATAGCCAAGGTCGGTCAGGACCTCCGTCACCAGCATCCGGACCGTCGGCTCGTCGTCCACGATCAGCACGGTCTCCCCCGCTTCGGCGCGCGGAGTGGGGTCCTTGCTGAGCTCAAGCCCCACCCGCTCCGCCTCGCCGAAGTGGCGCGGCAGGTAGATGCACACGGTCGTGCCCTGGCCGAGCTCCGAGTAGATCGCCACCGATCCCCCCGACTGCTTGGCAAAGCCATAGATCATGGACAGGCCCAGCCCCGTCCCCTCGCCGATGGGCTTGGTCGTGAAGAACGGGTCGAATGCCTTGGCGATGACGCTCGGAGGCATGCCGGTGCCGGTGTCGGACACGCACAGCGAGACATACTGGCCGGGTTCCAGCCCGCGTTCGGCAGCGACGCGCTCGTCCATCCAGCGATTGGCCGTCTCGATGGTGATCTTGCCTCCGTCCGGCATCGCGTCGCGGGCATTGATGCACAGGTTCAGGATGGCGTTCTCCAGCTGGCTCGGATCGATGAGGCTTGGCCAAAGGCCGGCCGCGTTGACGGATTCCACCTCGATCGCCGGGCCCACCGTCCGCCCGATGAGTTCCTCCATCCCGAAGATGAGCTGTTTCAGGTCCGTGGGCTTGGGCGCGAGTGTCTGGCGGCGCGAGAAGGCGAGCAGCCGGTGCGTCAGTGCGGCTGCGCGCTTCGCGGCACCCTGTGCGGCACCCACATAGCGCTCGACCTCGGCCAGGCGGCCCTGCGCGATGCGGATCTGCATCATCTCCAGGCTGCCCGAGATGCCGGTCAGCAGATTGTTGAAATCGTGCGCGAGCCCGCCGGTAAGCTGGCCGACGGCTTCCATCTTCTGCGACTGGCGCAGTGCATCCTGCGCGGCGACGAGCTCTTCGGTGCGCTGCGCTACCCGAAGCTCCAGCGTCTCGTTGAGCTCCCGCAAGGCTTCCTCGGCGCGCTTGCGATCCGTCAGGTCGAGCATGGCGCCGATCATGCGCACGGCCTTGCCGTCGTCGTCGCGGAACACCTGGCCGCGACCCAGCACGTCGGCGAAGCTGCCGTCGGTGCGACAGAACCGGTATTCCGCTGACCAATGATCCTCCGGGCTGTCGATCACCGCCTGGATCGAGGCGTTGATCCGGTCGCGGTCTTCGGGGTGGATATGTTCGAACCACCAGCCGCCGGTCGGCTCCACCTCATCCTCGCCATATCCGAACCGGACGTGGAGCGCCTCGTTCCACTCCACGCAGCCGTCGACCAGGTTCCAGTCCCAGATCGCATCGTTCGTTGCCCTGGCCACCAGGCGATAGCGCTGCTCGGTTTCGCGCAGCACCGCGTCCGCGGCACGACGCTCCGTTTCGTCGCGCGCAATCTTGATGAAGCCGGTGATCGCCTGCTGGGCATCGTGCAGCGGGCGAACCGAACCATTGGCAAAGAATCGGGAGCCGTCCCGCCGCATGTGCCAGCGTTCGTCGTTCGCGCAGCCCTCGGCACGCGCAGTCGCCAGTTCCTCGGCGGGCGCGCCGGCCGACCGGTCTTCGGGGGTAAAGAGGATGTCGGCGCTGTTGCCCACGATCTGTTCGGCCGACCAGCCGAAGATCGCCTCGGCACCGGACGTCCAGTCCACCACTATGTTGTCGGGATCGACCGTGAAGATCGAGTGATCCTTCACCCCTTCAAGGATGCGGCGATTCCGCTCTTCGCTTTCCCGAAGCTCGCGCGCTGCCTTGTGCGCGGCAGTCGCGTCATGGCCTTCCACGAAGATGCCGGTGACCTGCCCGCTCTCATCCAGGATCGGCTCGAAGATGAAGTCCAGGATCCGCTGTTCCGGAGCGTTCTCCGGCGATTGCAGACGTATCGGCACATGATCGGCGACAAAGCGCTCGCCCGTCGCAAACACCCGGTCGAGCAGTTCGTAGATGCCTTGGTTCTTGAGTTCGGGGAATGCTTCGCGCACCGTCCTGCCGACGAACTGGCGGTCGCCGAACAGGCGCCGGTAGGTCGCATTCGCAAATTCGAACATATGGTCCGGACCATGCAGGATGGTGATGAAGCCGGGGGCCTGTTCGAACAGCTGCCGCTGCCGTTCGGTGTCGGCTGCGCGACGCCGCTCGGCGAGCACCTGCTCGGTGATTTCCACGCACGGGCAGAAGAAGCCCGCGATCGCCCCGGTTTCGTCGCGAATGGGCGTGTAGGAGAAGGAGAAATGCGTCTCCTCGGGATAGCCCTTGCGCAGCATCAGAAGCTGGATGTCGGCCATGTGGACGGGCACGCCGGAAAAGGCCTGGGCCACGATCGGCTGGAGATCGGCGCGGATCTCCGACCACACATCGAGGAAGTCCCGGCCCAGGGCCGACGGATGCTTGCCGGCGAGGATCTCGGCATAGCCGTCGTTGTAGAGAAGGGTGCGATCGGGGCCCCAGGCCAGGAACATCGGCTGGTTCGCGGACAGCATCACGCCGGTCAGCGTCTTCAGCGGCTGCGGCCAGGTCGCGGGAAGACCGAGCGGCGTCGACGACCAGTCATATTCGCGGATGCGCGCCCCCATCCCCCCGCCGTCGGCCAGGAAGTCGAGTGCGGGCGCTGCGTCGGCATCATAAGAAAACATGGCGATGGTGAACTCTTGCCCGGCGTTCAGATTGCGGCTCGATAGGGACTGCGATGGCGGGAAACGACAGGCCCGGCGTGCAGCAGGACCGGCGACGGCGGATCGGCTATGCCGAGCCATCACGCCGTTCCTCACTACCCAGGCTCCCCTGCCCCCGATTCAGGCGAGCTTGAAGCCCTCCTTGTTCATCGCGGCGGTGATGTGCTTGTTCTGCGCCTCCGATAGCTGCTGGCGCAGCCTGGGGAAGAGGTCCTCCTCCTCTTCACGCATGTGCTTTTCGATGAGTCCGCGAAATTCCTTGAGCTTGGGAAGCCACCCGGCGTCACTTTTCGCCATCTCGGTCAGGTCGAAGAGGTACTGCTTCACATAGCCATGTTCGTGATTCAGATGGTCGGCGGCCTCGGAAAGGCCCTGGTCCCGCATCATGGCGTAAACGACATTCTCCTCCTGGAAGGCATGCTTGCCGATCGCATGCTTCAACTGCATCAGCAGGAACGAGCGACGCCCGCTATCCTCCTCGGAGGTCTTCTCCAGAAGGTCGAAGATCTTGAGCGTGGCAGTATGTTCTGCCGCCAATGCCGTGTCCCAGCTGCCTGCCATCACCGTCGGCGCCTGTACGGCAGCCTTGCGCAGCAAGTTGGCGAACAATCCGGCTACTGCACCAGTTGCCGCGCCGATCGCGACGGTACGGCCAAAGCCTCCCGAAGATGATGCCTGTGTCGTCGCCATTTGCGTGCTCCTCACGTGTCGGAGGTCAACGACGGCGTACGGTCGCTGTTCCGCAAAAAGCAACGGCGAGGTCAATGCCTGTTTCGTTGGTGGTCGAGGCGTTCAGCACCAGATGGAGGAACGTCCGCTCGGCACCTGTCGCACAAGCTCGGCGATGACTGCCGTGATCTTCTCGCCCCCGGCGGCGGAAGGCTCGATCGGGTTGGCATAGTCGGCCGGGTCCGTGCAGATCAGCCGCAGGTCTACCACCGGCAAGCCGCGCTGGAAGGCGGCCCGGGTGATCACGTCGTTGAACAGGGCGAGTGCCGCCACCACCAGTCGGTGCTGCGGCTCGGGATAATTCGCGTCATAGATGGTGCAGACCGCGGTCGGCAGGTTCCGCTTCATCACGGCATCGATCATGCGCGTGTAGGACGCGGCGAAGCTTGCTTGCGCACCGGCGAGCAGTTCAATGGCGTCCGCAACTGTCCCTGCACTCTCGCTCAGCACCGAAGCGTGACCAAGGGCGTCATTGCCGCCCACGGAGACGATCAAGTGCGTGGCGTCCGCGGGGATGCGGCCGATCTGACGGCGCTCGACGTCGCCCGTTACGTCGCCATCGACCGCCACCAGGCTCACGCGCCAGTTCTTGCCAAGCCGCGCACGAAGCTGTTCCGCGACATCCGGCTCCGGCGTGACATAGGCGCGGTTGTCGAGGATGGAATCGCCCAGCAGCGCCACATGGTTCATCGTCTGTGTCATTCGTCCCTTTGCAGTGGCCATGCCCCAGGATGCGCGGCGTCTCGGCCACGGCATCGTCGGACCGGACCAGCGCCTGCATGCCCGGTTGCGGACTGAGGGGAATGAGCATCGCTCGCGCGAGTTCCGATGGCGCGCGGAATGCGGCGGCGGATCCGCGGCAGACGGGACAGAACATAGGTCCTGCGGACGGTGAGACCGAACCCGCTAAAGTCCCATTCTCTTGAGCTTCGCTGCGATGACGTCGGTCACCGGCGTGTTTCGCGCGACACGGTTGAGCGCCGTCCGCAACCTTGAGTGGGCGTTCCGGTACGCCTACCACCGCGTGCGCCTGGCAAGGCGGGTCGCATAGGCCGCCGGCGCCTCGAGCTTGAGCTCCTCGGCTGCCAGAAGCGCTTCGACGATCTCCAGCGCTTCCCGAAGCCCCTCGGCCCGGCCGGCCCGAAACTCGTCGTTCTTCATCACTGCCCTCCTGGAAGCGCCGGCACCGACCCAAGCACGAGCCCAGGGCCCCGATACGCGCAATCCCGATCAGCCGAAACTCCCGCGCAGGGATGCATGCGCGATCGCAGACCGGCGTCGAAGGTGTCCGGCTTCGTCGGCGTCGGAGAAGCCACCGGAAGACTCGATGCAGTAGGAGGGGTCGACCGCCCCGCCGAGAGATACGGCGAAGCGGCCGAACGGATCAGGCGAGCTGTTGCTGTCCGCTATGGGCGTGCAGACGATCCTTCACGCGCAGGCGCAGCCGCTTCAGCCTCAGAAGGTTCAGCGCGTCCGGCGCTCGCCGCTTCATTTCGGCACGGATCTGCTCATCCAGCCGCTGGTGCAGTTGGGTCAGTCTATACGCAAACTTGTTCAAAGCCTCTCTCCAATCAAGGATTGAAAGATCGGATGACCGGCGACGGCGGCCTGAAGGGCCAGCATCGAGATCACCGATGCGGTCCGACATCACGTTCGAGAATCCAAACGTCAGAGGGGCCCGGCCCGCAATCCCAAGCTAAGGTTCGATTGGCGCGGGTCAAGTGTTGCGCAAAAAGGAAAAGGGCTCGATTGACAAAGCCCCAAGACCACGCCAACCTCTGGCCTATGCACGCTCTTGCGACCCATCAGCGTTTCCGCGATCACGCCGGCCAACTCGCCGCGCGCCTGTAGCCCGAACTCGGCGGCGTGCCGCGCGGGTTCGGGGACTTATTCGACCTGATCTAAGGGCTGCGCCGTGCGCGCCCGGTTCTCGAGTAAGCGGAAAATCATTTCATGCTGGAAGCAAGTAATTCGGCCGTCGCTGGCCGCTCGGATTCGCACGCCATGAACGGCGCACTACCAGCCACTTCACCGGAACTGGTCATGCGCCCGCGCCACTTCTTCTCCAATTCCTTTGAACTTGAAGCGAAGGATGCGAACACGAATAGCGGACGCCCACTGTCGTCCTTTCATGACGCCTCGGAGTCACAGCGACTTCGGTACCGCAACCGCCTACTGACGCTCTTCTTATTCGCTGTCTCGGCTGTTCTGTACTGGGCCTTGTTCGCGGCAGGCTAATGCTGCGCTCATTGCCGGCACGGCGCCTTTTCCAGGCAGAACCTCACCCCCTTGTGTCGCGAGCACGGGACCGCCGGCGTTCGCGACACAAGGCAGGTGACTAATCCTGCTTGTCCGGGCTGGTAACTTTCAGGATCACCAGCCGGCGCTCCTTGCCATCGCGATCCGGCCACAGGATCGACTGGCCTTCGCGCAGGCCGATCAGCCCCGCGCCGACCGGGGTCAGGATCGAGATGCGGCCGGCGGAGATGTCCGCCTGCTGGGGATAGACGAGCTGCACCGTCCGGCTGGCCCCCGTGCTCTCGTCGACGAACTCGACGGATGCGCCCATCGACACCACCCCAGGCGGAAGGGTTTCTGCGGAATGCATCCGCGCGCGCGCCGTTTCGCGGATCAGCAGCGCACTTACCTGCGGCAGACGGTCTTCGACCTGGAGTGCCAGGCTCGAAAGCGCATCCGCCTCTGCCTCGATCATATGGATTTGCGGCCGCGTCTCCGCGGATCTCGTCATGTTCATTATCGGTCTCCTGGGCAGCCGCAGTCCTGCGCGCGCAGCCGGATCATGTTTCACAAATGCGAAGGCCCCGGACTCTCCGGAACACGCCGAAAGCCCGGGGCTATATGCCCGCGACGAGCTGGCCCGCATGGCAGCGGAGCCGGAGATGGCGCACATGGAAACGCATAGCGGCAACATGGCCCTCGCAGCAGAGGGTGTCAAACACCATGACCTTCGCCGGACGAGCGCCCGCACCGGGCGCACCAGCGGTTGCTTCCCGGCCGGATGGCCCTATCTCGAACCCATGCACGGCTTCGCTGCAGATCGGGACCACCCCCTCAAGTTCGGGCCATAAGCCGGGCGCGGCATCGGCCCTGCGCCCGGCTGCATCGCCTCCCCCCGCCGTTCAAACGAGTCGGGGCGGTGTCGCGGCGGTAGCGCAATCGTGCTGGCCGAGCCGCCGGATGGAAATCCGGAGACCTGCAATGAACGTTTTCACACGCGAGCGCCGCCCGCCAGCCAGTGCGGGCGCGGAGCGTTTCATCACCCTGCTGCGCATCTATCCGCAGGTGGATGCGGGCGAGCTTGAAGAGATGATCCACCTCTTGCCCCGCCTTCCGGTCCTCGACACCGCGCTTCTTTCTGCCGATCCGCTGCTTTCGTGTCGGCTCGAGGCATTCATCGGCGATCACCGCCGGCGCCTGCGCCGATCGCGGCGCGACCAGTTTGTTTTCGGTGCGGCGACCTTTTTCCTGATTGCGCTGGTGGCCTGCCTGGTCTGGATCATGGCGTAAGCCTTGCCTTGGAGAGTTCCGTTGAAACACATTCTGGTGGCAACCGACTTCTCGACCCGATCCGATCGCGCGCTGCGCCGGGCGGTGCTGCTTGCCGGAAGCCACGGGGCCTCGCTGACGCTGGTGCATGTGGTGGACGACGATCAGCCCGACCGGCTCGTCCAGCACCACAGGCGCGCGGCGCGGGAGTTGCTCAACCGCGCGGCCGAGACGATCCGCGAAGTCGATGCCGTGCCCGCGGAGACGATCGTCGCCACCGGCGACCCCTTTGCCGGCATCCTGGATGCGTCGGATGCTGTGGAGCCGGACCTGATCGTGATCGGCCCGCACCGCCGCCAGTTGCTCGACACGTTCGTGGGGACGACGGCGGAACGGACGATCCGCCACGGGACCCGGCCCGTCCTGATGGCCAACAGCGTTCCGGCAGGTGCCTATCAACGCAGCCTGCTCGCGATCGATTTCGACGGGGCTTCTCATGCCGCCGTACGGGCCGCGCGCCGCCTGGGGCTGCTCGCCGGCACCGACGTGATGGCCCTGCACCTCTACGATGCCCCCGCCGTTCCGATGATGCAGCGCGCGATGGAGACGAGCGGCGGCATCGACGCCTATGTGCTGGAGCACGAGCGGGAAGCGCGCGGCGAGTTGACGTCCCTACTTCTCGAATGCAATCTGGAGCACGCGCGCCAGCTCCTGCGCCTACGGCAGGGCTCAACCCCGGACCTGGTGCGCAGCGTCGCGGACGAAACTCGGGTCGATCTGATCGTCTTGGGCACCAACCGCCGGCGCGGGCTGGAGCGCTTGCTGCTCCGCAGCGTCGCGCAAGAAGTCCTGCTCGACGCGACACAGGACATGCTGATAGTGCCTTTGGACCTGCCGGAATAGCAGGCCCTCCGGCCGGGAACACGATCTAGGGAGAGAGCCGATAACGGCCTCGGGTGCGAATATTTTGTGGGGAGTCCTGCTGCTCCCGTTCTTCGGAAGCATCGCGGCGGCGATGCTGCCGTCCAGCGCACGCAATGCGGCCGCGATGCTTGCGGGTGCGATCGCGCTGATAGGGACGGTGGTCGTCGCGGCGCTCTATCCCGGCGTCGCCGAAGGCGGTTCGCACAGCAGCGTCGTCGCGTGGCTACCCTCGATCGGGCTCAACCTGGTCCTGCGCCTCGACGGGCTATCCTGGATTTTCGCGCTGCTCGTCCTGGTGATCGGCTTCCTGGTCGTGGTGTACGCGCGCTACTATATGGCGCCGGAGGATCCGGTCCCGCGCTTCTTCTCGTTCCTGCTTGCCTTCATGGCGGCGATGCTCGGCCTCGTCCTGTCGGGAAACCTCGTCCAGATCGCGTTCTTCTGGGAGCTGACCAGCCTCACCTCGTTCCTTCTGATCGGGTACTGGCACCAGAATGAAAGCGCGCGCAGCGCCGCGCGAATGGCGCTGATCGTCACCGCGGCGGGCGGGCTATGCCTGCTCGTGGGTGTGTTGCTGATCGGCAAGATCGTCGGAAGCTATGATCTCGACGTCGTGCTCGCGTCCGGCGACCTCATCCGTTCGAGCAATCTCTATTTGCCGGCACTGATCCTGATCCTGGCCGGCGCCTTCACCAAGAGCGCGCAGTTCCCGTTCCATTTCTGGCTGCCGCACGCGATGGCGGCGCCGACCCCGGTTTCGGCCTATCTTCACTCCGCGACGATGGTGAAGGCCGGAATCTTCGTGATGATCCGGCTGTGGCCGGTGCTGGCCGGGACCGACGAATGGTACATCATCGTCACCTCGACCGGCCTGATCACCCTGATCATCGGCGCCTGGGCAGCGATCTTCCAGCAGGATCTGAAGGGCTTGCTGGCCTATTCCACGATCAGCCACCTGGGCATCATCACGCTGCTGCTCGGGATCGGCAGTCCGCTCGCCCTGGTCGCAGCGATCTTCCACACGCTCAACCATGCGACGTTCAAGGCGTCGCTGTTCATGGCCGCGGGCATCATCGACCATGAGGCGGGCACGCGAGATCTGCGCAAGCTGAGCGGGCTCTACCGGTTCATGCCGATCACCGCGACGCTGGCGATGGTCGCGGCAGCGGCGATGGCGGGCGTGCCGCTTCTCAACGGCTTCCTCTCCAAGGAGATGCTGCTGGCGGAGGCGCTCGCGGATTATAACGACACCTTCCTCGACCGGGCACTGCCGTGGCTCGCGACGCTGGGGCTGTCCTTCAGCGTGCTCTATTCGGTGCGGTTCATCCATCAGACTTTCTTCGGACCGCCCCCGACGGCGCTGGACCGCGTCCCGCACGAGGCGCCCCGCTGGATGCGGGCTCCGATCGAGATCCTGGTGGTGACGTGCGTCGTCATCGGCATCTTCCCGGCCATCACCATCGGGCCGTTGCTCGCGGTTGCCGCGCGCGGGGCACTGGGCGGCGACATCCCCGTCTACAGCCTCGCGATCTGGCATGGCGTGAACCAGCCGCTGCTGCTGAGCATGCTGGCACTCGTGCTCGGTACGGTTGGCTATGTCGTGTTCGCCAAGCGGCTGAACGCGGTTGAGGGCGTGCCGCTGTTCGGCCGCCTCAAGGGCCGGCGCATGTTCGAGTTCGTGCTGGGGTTGGTGATGACCGTGGCCCGCTGGCTCGAAGGCTGGGTCGGCACACGCCGGCTGCAACCGCAGCTGCGCATTCTGGTCGTGGTCGCCTGTTTCGCCGGATTGCTGCCGTTCCTGCGCTATGGATATTTCCCGGGCGCGCAGGCCCTGACGGTGATCGACCCCGGCTTCGCGCTGATCTGGCTGATCGGCGGCATCTGTGCGGTGACCGCGGCCTGGCAGGCCAAATACCACCGCCTCGCCGCCGTCGTGCTGGCGTCGGGCGCAGGTCTCGCCAGCTGCGTCAGCTTCGTGTGGCTTTCGGCCCCCGACCTTGCCCTCACCCAGTTGCTTGTGGAAACCGTGACCACGGTGCTTCTGCTGCTGGGCCTGCGCTGGCTGCCAAAGCGTCTTCCCGACGTATGGCCGGAGCATCGCTTCCCTGCCGGCGTCGGGCTGCGCCGCGGCATCGACCTAGCCATCGCGATCGCCGCCGGTACCGGCATGGCCCTGCTCGCCTATGCGGTGATGACGCGCCCGCTGCCTAACACCATCTCGCGCTTCTTTCTTGACCATGCCTATCCGGATGGCGGCGGCCGCAATGTGGTGAACGTCATCCTGGTCGATTTCCGCGCGTTCGACACGCTGGGCGAGATCACCGTGCTGGCGATCGTGGCACTGACGGTGTTCTCGCTGCTCCGCCGCTTCAGGCCCGCCCGCGAAAGCGTGCGCGACCCCGAACAGCAGCGCCGCCAGAACGCGTTCGACGAGGCCCAGCAGGGCCGTTCGTCGGGCGACACGCTGGCCGACTATCTGTTCGTACCCCAGGTCGTGCTCGAGTGGCTGTTCCCGGTGATCATCGTCGTGGCGCTCTATCTGCTGCTGCGCGGCCACGACCTTCCGGGCGGCGGGTTCGCAGCCGGGGTCACCATGTCGATCGCACTGATCCTGCAATATATGGCGTCGGGCACGCAGAGCGTGGAATCGCGGCTGCGGGTCCAGCCGATCCGCTGGATGGGCAGCGGCCTGTTGATCGCGGCGTTCACCGGCGCCGGCGCCTTCCTGTTCGGAGCACCGTTCCTGACTTCCTACTTCCGCTATCTCGACGTGCCGATCATCGGCAAGATTCCGGTGGCGTCGGCCATGCTGTTCGACGTCGGCGTGTTCCTGCTGGTGGTGGGCGCAACGGCGCTCATCCTGATCGCGATCGCCCACCAGTCGATCCGCACCACATTGCGGTCACCGCGCGAGCCGCGCGAAGCCGGAAGGGATCAGGGCTGATGGAGATCGTTCTCGCGCTCGCCATCGGTGTGCTCACCGCGTCGGGGGTGTGGCTGATCCTGCGACCGCGCACGTTCCAGGTGATCCTGGGGCTGTCACTCCTCTCCTATGCGGTCAACCTGTTCATCTATGCGATGGGCCGGCTCAATGTGGATGCGCCGCCGATCGTCGGAACGACCATCGCCAGTGCGACGCGCTTCGACGATCCGCTGCCGCAGGCACTGGTGCTCACGGCCATCGTCATCTCCTTTGCGATGACGGCGCTGCTGCTCGTCGTCCTGCTTGCCTCCCGCGGCATCACCGGAACCGATCATGTCGACGGGGATGAGGGCGAATGACGTTGCCCTGGTCTGATCACCTGATCGTTGCCCCGATCCTGTTGCCGCTGTTTGCCGCCGCAACCATGCTGCTCTTCAAGGAGCCCCGGCGCGCCACCAAGCGGATCATTGCGCTGGTGACCACCAGCATTCTCGTCCTGCTTTCGATCTACCTGCTGGCAAGAGTGGCGAGCGCCGGCTTCAGCGGACAGCCCGGCACCACGGCCTATCTGGTCGGCAACTGGGCTGCGCCCTTCGGCATCGTCCTGGTGCTCGACTGGCTCTCGGCGTTGATGCTGGTGCTTACCAGCGTGCTCGGCCTGGCCGCGCTGATCTATGCCTCTGTGCGTTGGGACCAGGCGGGGCCACGGTTCCACTCGCTGGTCCTGCTCCAGATGATGGGCCTGAACGGCGCCTTCCTGACCGGCGACCTGTTCAACCTGTTCGTGTTCTTCGAAGTGCTGCTCGCGGCATCGTTCGGGCTGCTGCTCCACGGTTCCGGAAAGCCGCGGGTCAAGGCGGCGCTCCATTACGTCTCGATCAACGTCGCGACGTCGCTGCTTTTCCTCATCGGCGCGGCGATGATCTATGGCGTCACCGGCACGCTCAACATGGCGGACCTGGCTTTCCGGATCCCGGCGGTGGCCGGATCCGAACTGGCGCTGCTGCAGGCCGGCATGGCGATCCTGGGCGTGGCCTTCCTCGTCAAGGCAGGCATGTGGCCGCTCGGCTTCTGGCTGCCGCGCACCTATGCGGCCGCAGCACCCCCGGTTGCCGCGCTGTTCGCGATCCTGAGCAAGGTCGGCGTCTACGCGGTGCTGCGCGTCTACCTGCTGCTGTTCAACCAGGAGGCCGGCTGGGCGGCGAACTATGGCGAGGAATGGCTGTTCTTCGGCGGCATGGCGACGATCGCCTTCGGAACGATCGGGATCCTTGCGGCACGGACGCTGAGCGCGATCGCCGGCTATTCGCTGCTGGTTTCGGCAGGCACGCTGCTGGCGGCGGTCGGCGCCGGCGAGGGCGCGGTGCTGGCCGGCGCGCTCTTCTATCTCGTCAGCTCCACGCTGGGCGTAAGCGCCTTCTACCTGCTCATCGAACTGGTCGAGCGCCGCGAACACGGGCTCGCAACAACCGGCGAACCCGTGTTCGACGACGAATATGCGGGCTTGCCCGTGGTCGAGCCGGATACGGAAATCGGCGTGGCGATCCCCGCCTCCGTCGCGATCCTGGGCGGCGGCTTCGCCTTCTGCGTGCTGCTGATCGCCGGCTTGCCACCGCTCTCGGGCTTTGTGGCGAAGTTCGCGATGATCGACGGGCTGCTCAACCTCAGCGAGACGATCGCTTCGCCGGTGTGGTGGCTGGTGGCGCTGATCGTGGGCTCCGGCCTCGCCACGCTGATCGCGACCACGCGCGCCGGGCTCGACCTGATCTGGGCGCCGTCCGACAAACCGCAACCGACCCTCCACCTGGGCGAACTGCTGCCGGTCGGCATGCTGCTCGCGCTGTGCCTGGGACTTACGGTCTTTGCCGGCCCGGCCATGCGCTACATGGAGCGGACGAGCCAGTCGCTCGGCGACCGCCAGGGCTATGTGGCAGCGGTCCTCGGCAAGGGGGTGTCACGATGAGGCGCTGGCTCCCCTATCCCATGCTGGCCGCATTCCTGTTCCTGTTGTGGCTGCTCCTCACCCAGTCCTTCTCAGCCGGCCAGGTCGTGCTGGGCATCGGGGTTTCCCTGTTCGCCACCCACGCGATGGCGATCCTTCGCCCACCCGAGCCCGGGCAGCGGGTTCGGCTGAAACCGCTGGTGAAGCTCGCGGGTCTCGTTGCGACCGACGTGGTTCGTTCGAACTTTGCCGTGGCGGCAGTCGTCCTGTTCGCGCGGCGCCAGCGCGTGTCCGGGTTCGTGCGCATTCCGATCGATCTGGTCGACCGCAACGCGCTTGCGCTGCTCGCCCTGGTCATCACCGCGACACCGGGCACGCTCTGGGTCGAATACGACCGTCGGCAGCGCCGCCTGCTGCTCCACGTTCTGGATCTGATCGACGAGGCGACCTGGGTGGACCTGATCAAGGGCCGCTATGAAGCGCTGCTGATTGAGGCGTTCGAGGCATGATGGGACTGATGCTCGCACTCGCGATCACGGCGGCGCAGGTGATGCTGGGCCTCGCGATGGTCTGCGCGATCTGGCGCATGACGCTGGGCCCACGCGCGCAGGACCGCGTGCTCGGCCTTGACACGCTCTATACCAACTCCCTGCTGCTGCTGCTGACCTTTGGCATCCAGACGGGACGGACGCTCTATTTCGAAGGCGCTCTGGTGATCGCGCTGCTCGGCTTTGCCGGGAACGTCGCCCTTGCCAAATTCCTGATGCGCGGCGAGGTGATCGAATGATCCAGGCACCCGATCTTCCCGCATGGGCAGCCCTGATCGTCGCGCTCCTGGTGGTCGGAGGCGCCCTGATAACGCTGATCGGCTCGCTTGGCCTGCTGCGGCTCAAGAGCTTCTACGAGCGCGTGCACGCGCCCACCCTTGGCGCCACGCTGGGGATGGCGTTGATCGTGCTGGCCTCGATCGTCTGCTTTTCGGTGCTGCGCGGCCGCCCCTCGCTCCACGAACTGCTGATTGCGCTGTTCCTTACCGCGACGGCGCCGGTGGCATTCATGCTGCTGGCGCGGTCGGCGCTGTTCCGCGATCGCATGGAGGGGCAGTTGAACGCCCCGCGTGAGGAAGCGGACGACGCGGCCGAGGACGTACCGCTAGACTAGCGATAGCGACCGGCGATCCGACGATTATCGTTCGTCCTGCTGCTGCGGGGGAACCGGCTGGCTTTCCGTCCCGCCGGGCTCTTTCTGCTGATTCAAGTGCTCCGCGTGGCGCGCGATGTCTCGTTGGCGACTGCGCTGCCGCTTCCGATGCTCGCTGTTCTGGCGAAGATAAAGGCCGCCCACGACAATCGCCGCTACGAGCATGGCGATCAAGGCATAGGCAACCAGGAAGCGCATTGGCATGGGAAGTTCCCCTTTCCTGCATCAACGCTCTTTAGCGCCACAATCTCCGCCCCGCCCGCGATCCGCGCCGGATCGGCTCGCCAACCCGTGCGGTGATAAAAATGCGCAGGAGCGAGCCTTTTACCCCTGCCGCTCGTTCATCTCGTGCAACATGGATATTCGTGAGGACGTGCGGGTGAGCGAAGCAATCAAGTTCCCATATCTAGTAGACGCCGTGATCGCATGAAAGACACCAACAGGTCCGATCTCCGCTCGACCCTCAAGGAAATCGCCGACGAGATTGCCGCGAATGCAGCCGAGATCGAAGCCAAGGCCGACGCCAAGGTTGAAGGGTTGGATCCCGGCCCCTTTGGCATCGCGGTCACGACGATGGATGGCGAAACCTATTGCGGCGGTACGGCGGATACGCGCTTTCCGCTGCAGAGCATCGCCAAGGTGTTCACGCTGGAGATCGTGCTGGACGCGATCGGCGACCGCATCTTCAAGCGGGTCGGCCGCGAACCCTCGGGCGATCCGTTCAATTCGATCATCGACCTTGAGCGAACCAAGGGCATCCCGCGCAATCCCTTCGTGAACGCGGGGGCGTTGGTGACGGTGGACGCGATGATCGACGCGCAATGCGCGCGAGATGCGGTCATCGATCTGGTGAAGCGCGAACTGGGGCGCGACGTGCCGCTGGATGAGGACGTGCTGGCGAGCGAGGAAAATGCTGGCGACCTCAACCGCGCGATGCTGAGCTTCATGAAGCACCACGAAAATCTGCGCTCGGAGCCCGATGACGTGATGTCCGCCTATGTACGGCAATGCGCGATTTCCCTGGATGTCGCCGGCTTGTCCCAGGCGGGCGTGTTCCTGGCGCGCACCCGTCTGGATGGCGATGATGAACGCCGCGAACAGGCCACGCGGATGCGCAAGCTGCTCGCGCTGATGATGACGTGCGGTCATTATGACGGATCGGGCGACTTTGCGTTGCGCGTCGGGTTGCCGGCCAAGAGCGGGGTCGGCGGCGGGATTCTTGCGGTGATGCCGGAAGTCGCCTCGATCGCCGTGTGGTCTCCCAATCTGGACCAGCACGGCAACTCGATCTTGGGAGTGCGGGCTCTGGAGATGCTGGTGCATCGCACCGGCTGGTCCGTGTTCGGGCCGCCAGCGAGCAGCTAGGTCGCTACTACTCGGTCGATGGCATCGATGAATGCACGCGATCCTTTGTTCGGACGAAGAACCATAGATTATTCGGCTGTTTACGAAACTCGTGTGGTTGCGGCCCGTTCGACTTGCTGGACTCCGGGAGACGGCAATGGATGCAGGTGGACCTTCACGGCGCGGTTTGCTCGGAGGCGCAGCAGTCGGGTTAGCGGCCACAGCGGTACCCGCAGTTGCGCGGAGCGCCGCTAGCTCTGCCGACGTCCCACTCGTCGACCCGCGCACGAAATATACCGCTGGCCCCTTCCCCGAGCAGCGCCAGCCCTGGCCGGGGCTCCAGTCAAAGATGAACCCCAGGCCTGATTGTGGCGAGACCAGCTACAAGGGCTCGGGCAAGCTCACGGGTCGCAAGGCCTTGCTCACCGGCGGCGACAGCGGGATCGGCCGCGCCGCGGCCATCGCCTTTGCCCGGGAAGGCGCCGATGTCGCGATCAACTACCATCCCGACGAGGAGCCCGACGCGCGCGAAGTCGTCGCGCTGATCCGCGAGGCGGGCCGCAAGGCCGTGGCGATTCCGATGGACGTGCGTGGCCTCGACAATTGCGAACGCATCATCGCGCAGGCCGTCCGTCAGCTCGGCGGGCTCGACATTCTCGTCAACAACGCTGCCTATCAGCAGAGCAAGGCCGATATTTCGGAGATCAGCGACGAGCAGATGCTCCGTACCTTCGACACGAACATATTTGCCACCTTCCGCCTCAGCAAGGCGGCGATCCCGCACCTCAAGCCAGGCGCCGTGATCATCAACACGGGCTCGGTAAACAGCTATGATCCCGGCGAGGAACTGCTCGACTATGCCTCGACCAAGGGTGCGATCCTCATTTTCACCAAAGGCCTTGCCAAGCAGCTCGCGAAGAAGGGCATCCGCGTGGACATGGTCGCACCCGGCCCCTTCTGGACCCCGCTTCAGGTCGCTGGCGGACAGCTCCCCGGCAAGATGGGTGAGTTCGGCAGGGACACCCCGCTCGGCCGGGCCGGCCAACCTGCGGAACTCGCCGCGCACTTCGTTCTGCTTGCCTCCGACGGCGCGAGCTACACCACGGGCGGAGCGATCGGCGCCAATGGCGGCAAGGGCAGCCCGTAACGACAGTTGGTCGACGCAATTTGGCAGAGCCAGCTGCCTTGCCAGCGTGTCGAGCGACGGCCCGACGCCGATATGCCCACGCGTCTTAGTTGCTACATCATCAGGTGGATCGCCGTGCAGGTTGCGAACCCCACAACTAGGTTCATGGGGATGCCGATCTTCACGAAATCGGAGAAGCGGTAGTCCGCGGCAGCATAGACCATGGTGTTCGTCTGATAACCGATGGGGGTCGCGAAGCTCGCCGACGCCGCGAACATGACGCCGGTGATCAGCATCTTGGGGTCGGTACCCGTCGCCTGGGCGATCCCGATCGCGACGGGGGTCATGATGACGGCAACCGCGTTGTTGGTCACGGTTTCCGTCAGCAACGACGTCAGCAGATATAGCACGACCAGCAGCGCGAAGGGCGACAACGTGCCGAGCCAGGGCGAGGCGACGTCGACGATCAGCTGGATCGTGCCGATCGCTTCCAGCCCGCTGCCGATCCCCAGCATCGCGAAAATCAGGACGAGCACATTGCCATCGACCGATCGCCACGCCTCTTCCGGGTCGACGCAGCGCGTGATCAGGACGACCCCGACGCCGATGAGGGCCAGCGCAATGACGGGCAGCACACCAAGCGCGGCCAGCGCGACGACGCCGAGCAACGTAAGAATCGCGACCGGCGCACGTCTGCGCCGGAAACGCCTGACATGGCTCGTGTCCTCGGCGATCAGGTTCGTGTTCTCGTGCAGCGCGGCGATGGCCGGCGCCTCGGCCGCGACCAACAGGCTGTCCGCGGCACGCAAGCGAACGCCCCCAAGGTCCGGGCCGGGAAGATGCCGCGCGCGACCGATCCCGAGGATACGTGCGGGCAGATTGGACAGGAACGGGATGTCGCGAAGCTCTCGCCCCAGCGCAGGATGTGTCGGTGCGATCGTCAGGCCGATCAGGCGCACGTCGCCCGAACGTTCATTCGCCGCCAGCCGTATGGGCTGGCCGACATTTTGAAGGCCAACCATGATACCGCTGCTCCGCGCCAGATCGTCGATCTCATCGGCGGAGCTGGCGACGATCAGGCGGTCGTTCGGCTCCAGCACGGTCGCCGGATCCGGGTTGCGCAGCGTTCGAGCGCCACGGCGCAGCCCGATCAAGCGTACCGCGTCGCGCTTCAGGAACGATAGCTCGCCGATCGTCCGGGGTGCGCGGGCCTCCGCCTCGGTAATCGCAAGCTCGGTCAGATAGCGCAGCTCGTGCCGGTCGGTGATGTCGTTGTCCGCACGATCGGGCAGCAAGCGGGGCCCAAGCAGCAACAGGGTGATGGCGCCGGCAGCCATGGTGACCAGCCCCACGCCGGTAATCTCGAAGATGCCGAACCCCGGCTGGCCGTTGGCGCGCGCCACCCCGTCAACCAGCAGATTGGTTGACGTTCCAATCAATGTCAGCGTGCCGCCCAGGATCGACAGGTACGACAGCGGGATCAGCAATCGCGTGGCGGAGATCCCCACCGCGCGCGCCAGGCGCCGGACCAATGGGATTAGGATCATGACCACGGGCGTGTTGTTGATGAACGCCGGTGCGATGGCAGCACCGGTCAGCATCTCCGCGACAGTCCTGCGCGGATGGTTTGCCGCGCGGTGCGTGATCAGGCTGGCGATTGCCTCGATCGTCCCTGTTCGCACCAGCGCGCCCGAAATGATGAAGAACGCGCCGATCGTGATAGGCGCTGAGTTCGAAAAGGCCTGGTTGATCAATGCAGGCGTCAGCCACCCGAAAAAAATCATCAGTCCGGCGCCGCACACGGCGACGGTGACCGGGGGAAACCGCTCCGTCGCGAACGCGATGAACAGCAGAATGATGAAGATCAGGCCAAGCACCGGCAGATGCGGTGCCAACGCGGTCAATATACTAGTCGCCATTACTACCTTCTGGCCGGATCGGACGCGCTTTCATCGAGGGTGCACCCGCGCGATTCATCACGCCGGGCGTGGTCTCTTTCTGCTGCAATGGCTTGGCTACCGCGGGCATGTTCCGTCGCTGCTGCTCTGGAGGGATTAGAGCCGCGCATAGACTTGTCCTCGTCCACGGCAAATGGCATTGAGCCGCTGGGTGTTCATCTCGGGTCGGGTGGGCAGGCGAATAGCGCTGGTCGGGCCGCCAGCGCCACAGCTTTGTCCGAGGCACCCAGGAATGCATCACGCGCGCCATAGAAGGCCGAGCGCTCTTCGCCGTTTCCTCGAAGGCCAGGCCTCCGCTGGTCTGGTGCTGATGGGTGCAGCAGCGCTTGCGCTCATCCTCGCTAATTCGGCGCTCGCGCCCCTCTATGATCAGGCTCTTCACGCGTACGTCGGGCCGCTCTCGGTCGGCCACTGGATCAACGATGGCCTCATGGCGGCGTTTTTCCTGCTCGTCGGTCTGGAGATCAAGCGCGAGATGCTGGACGGGCAGCTTTCGACCTGGCCGCGCCGGATCCTGCCTGGCATTGCTGCTGCCGGCGGCATGTTGGTGCCTGCGCTCGTCTATCTTGCCTTCAACCTTGGGCCCACAGCACGTGGATGGGCGATCCCCGCGGCAACGGATATCGCCTTTGCCCTCGCCGTCATTTCCCTGCTGGGCGACCGGGTTCCGGCGTCGCTGCGCGTCTTCCTCGCGGCTCTCGCGATCATCGACGACCTCGGCGCAGTCGTCATTATCGCCCTCTTTTACACGGCCGACCTGTCGCTCTTGGATCTAGCGGGGGCGCTTGGGCTCGTGGCCGTTCTGGTCGCCTTCAACCGCTTTGGTGTCCGCCGGCTCGTAGCCTACCTCTTCGTAGGCGTACTCCTCTGGGTACTGGTCTATCGCTCGGGCATTCACGCCACGCTCGCGGGCGTTATCCTTGCTTTCACGATCCCGATGGATCCGACGCCCGCCAAGCCGGACAGTGATGCCAAGAGCCCGTTGCACCGGCTGGAACACGGTCTTCACCTGCCGGTCGGCTTCCTCATCGTCCCGATCTTCGGCTTGGCGAATGCCGGGGTGCCGATCCTGGGCCTTCCGTCAGCCGCCCTTGTCGCTCCGGTCACACTCGGCGTCGCCCTCGGCCTCCTCGCCGGAAAGGTGGCGGGGGTGTTCGGTTTCTCGATGCTTGCGGTCAGGCTTGGCCTTTCCGACATGCCTGCCCATGCCGGTCTACTCCACATGCTCGGTGTGGCGCTGCTCTGCGGTATCGGATTCACCATGAGTATCTTCATCACTCTGTTGGCTTTTCCCGATAGCTTCCTCCTTCAGGCAGAGGCGAAGATCGGCGTTCTTGCGGGTTCTCTCCTCTCGGGGCTCATGGGCTATGTTCTATTGCGCTGGGCCGCTCGATTTCCGGCTCAGAAGCGGGCCGGCAAAATGGCAGGCGACTGACCAGCTATTCGAGCACCGCCAAGGCCGACGTGCCGTTACCAAGCCCCATTTGCGCTATCGGGGCGGCGAAAGTCGCTGCCGCTTGGCGCCTGGAATGCCCGCAGGTGAAATTCGGGAAGAATGGCAAGCAGGTGATCGAAGATGTCCGCCTGGATCTCCTCATAGTCGACCCAGACGGTCGTCGCGGTGAAGCAGTAGATTTCGAGCGGTAGGCCCTGGGCCGTGGGGGCAAGCTGCCGCACGATCAGGGTCATGTCCTTGGCGATGCGAGGGTTCGCGCGCAGATACTGCACGACATAGGCGCGGAAGGTGCCGATGTTAGTCACGCGCCGCTGGTTGGCGGGCAGCCGGGCCGCATCTCCCAGTTGCGCATTCCAGGCGGCAATCTCGCTCAGCTTGCGGTCGAGATGGTCGTGAACCAGCGCGATATTGGCGATCTCGCGCCGCTCATCCTCGGTGAGGAAGCGAACGCAATTCTGGTCAAGGAGCAGCGCGCGCTTGATCCGGCGGCCGCCTGATTCCGACATGCCGCGCCAGTTCTTGTAGCTTTCCTGGATCAGCCGATGCGTCGGGATGGTGGTAACGGTCTTGTCCCAGTTCTGCACCTTCACCGTGTGCAGCGCGATGTCGACCACGGCGCCATCGGCATTGAGCTGCGGCATTTCGATCCAGTCCCCCACACGCAGCATGTCGTTGGAAGTGAGCTGGACCGAGGCGACCAGGGAGAGGATCGTGTCCTTGAACACCAGCATCAGCACCGCAGCCATGGCGCCAAGGCCAGAGAGCAGGAGCAGCGGCGACTGTTCCATCAGCGCGGCGACGATCAGGATCGCAGCGCCCATATAGAGAATGATCTTGAGCACCTGAACATAGCCCTTGATCGGGCGGTGCGCGGCCTCCGGACGGCGTTCGTAGATCTGGTTCGCAAGGCTCAGCGCCTGGCCGATTGCCAGGGTGAGGAAGAGGATGATCGAGGCCGCAACGACGTTGCCGATCACGACGCTGACGGTCGCCGGCAGATTGGGCACCGCGCGGATGCCGTAGGCAACGATGAGCGCCGGGACGATATTGGCCAGCCGTGCCGCGATGCCAGCGGCGCCTTCCAGCGGCAGGCGCCGCATGATGTAGCGCAGCGCGATATGCTTGACGGCGAAGTTCGCCACCCAGGCGATCGTCGCCAGCAGCGCCAGCGCGAGCAGTGTTTCGGCCCAAGGCGGCAAGAACGAAAGCAACGGAATGGCGCGAAGGGACAAGGAAGATTCGGCAGTCATTTGATACATGAGAGTCCTGGGCCGAAAATAGGATCGTGCTGTGTGGATGGGAATGGAGCCTTGTTCAGGCCATCGGACCGCAACGCCTTGCAAAACTGTCGCCGGTTATATGATCGTCCGACCATTCCATGCATAAGACAGGGCAACGGCTCTGCGGCTTACTTGCGCTTCTTCGCCACGAACTCACTTGGCGTCCCGACGAAAAGCAACAGTGCCTCCTCGGACGAGAGATTGCGGCCGCAATGAAGCAACCGCGAGTCGAAGTGCATGCTGTCGCCTTCCTTCAGCAGCGCCTTAGTCTGCCCCACCGTAACGTGCAGCTCACCCTTCAATAGGTAGTAAACTGCCTCACCGTTCCAGTGGCCGGCGGGAAAGACGTGGCCGGCGGGAATGCGCATGTACATCACATCGAGGCGTCGGTTCTCGAGGTTGGACGAAAGGTCATGATAGGTGACCGGTGAATCGATCGCGATGACCTTTGGCTTCGCAGCCCGGTGGACGATCTGCGTCGCCTCGGGAATGTACATGAAATAGCCGAGTTCGACCTCCAGCGCCTCGGAAAGCGCGAGAAGCGATACCAGCGATGGTGTCGTCAGATCGCGTTCCGCCTGGGAGATGAAGGGCGCCGAAAGCTCCGATCGTTCGGCAAGCTCCCGCAGCGTCAGGCCCAGCTCCTTGCGTCGGGTCTTGATACGCTCGCCCAAGGGCAGCTGGGACCTCTTCGTTGACTTCGCTCCGAGCAACGGGCTGCTTCTCCATTGTGATGGTATCAACTTAGGCGCTTTACCGTTCGAACGGAAATTCAATGTCTCGCGGGCGCAGAGGCCGGCGGGTCAATCGACCAGCTGCTTGCTCGCATAGCTATATTCCAGGGCAACCCTCCGCGCGGATTCGGTGAGGTTGGCGGCCGCGCTGTGGCCCCCATGCGTGTTCTCATAGTAATAATAGGGCTGACCAAGCGCTGCGAGCCGGGCGGCGGCCTTGCGTGCGTGCGCCGGATGCACGCGATCGTCCTTGGTCGAGGTCAGGATGAACGGGGTCGGGTAGGTCTTGCCGGGCACCAGCTTCTGGTATGGCGAATAGGCCTCTACCCACCCGCGCTGGACGGGATCATCGGGGTCGCCATATTCGCCGATGTAGGACGCTCCTGCCCCCAGCTTGGTGTAGCGGAGCATGTCGAACAGCGGCACCTGGACGATGGCGGCGTTGAACAGTTCGGGCCGCTGGGTGAAGGCCGTGCCGACTAGGAGCCCGCCCTGGCTGCCGCCGACGATCCCCAATCGGCGCGGCGAGGTGATCTTGCGCCGTTGCAGATCCTCGGCGACGGCGATGAAGTCGTCCCACGTCCGCTGCTTGGTCGCGCCCTGTGCGGCATCGTGCCAGTGCGGCCCGAACTCGCCCCCGCCGCGAATGTTCGCGACGACATAGGCGTTGCCCTGTTCCAGCCAAAGCCGGCCCATCGCTGCGTCATAGCCCGGCAGCCGCGAAATCTGGAAGCCGCCGTAACCGTGGAGCAGCGTCGGCGTGCTGCCGTCGCGCTTCATCTGCTTCGGCCGCACCAGGAAATAGGGGATGCGGGTGCCGTCGCGTGAGGCGGCTTCGAGCTGCTCGACGAGATGACGAGAGGCATCGAAGCGCGCGGGCGAGGTCTTCAGGGTCTCAAGCTGGTCGGTTGCCGCATCATAATACCAGAGCGAACTCGGGTTGAGATAGTTGGTGACGGAGAACATCACCTCGTCGCTCTCGTCGGACGCCGTGGCAACGCCAATGCTGGCATTTGCCGGCAAGGCGATCTGCTTCGCGCGCCAGGCGCCGTCCTGATAGTCGTAGCTGAAAGCCTTGCCCTGCACATTGTCGAGGATGGTGAGGATCAGCTTGTTCCGGGTGATGCTGTAGCCGCTGATCGCCTGCCGCGGACCCGGCGCAAAGACGAGCGACGGCCTGGCTGCGCGAGGATCCCGCTTCCACTCCGCCAAATCGTAGGAAACGAGCGAGCCGGATCTGAACGCAGGTCCGCCGGCCGGCGCCCAATCCTGGTTCAGGCTGACCAGAACGCGTCCGTCGACGATGCCGCCGAGCGAAGCACGCTTGGGCAGGTCAAGTTTGATCGCTCCGCCCGCCCTGAACAGGACATACTCGGTATCGAAATAGCTTACGCCGCGGATCACGCCGACGGCATGGGACGTCCCGGCAGCATCGCGAAGGTCGAAGGGCGCTACCCACACGTCGGTGGGTTCTCCCCGAAACACCTCGCGCGCCTGCGCCAGCGGTTTGCCGCGCTTGAGCTCCTTGAGAACGAAGGGGTAGCCCGACGAGGTCAGCGTGCCCTCGCCCCAGTCACGGGCGATGAGCAGCGTGTCCCGGTCCACCCAGGACAGGTTCTGCTTGCCCTCGGGCAACTCGAAGCCTCCCTTTACAAAGGCTTTGGACTCGCGGTCGAATTCGCGGACGGAGACGGCGTCCTTGCCCCCGTCCGACAGCTGCAGCAGGCAGGCGCGCCCTTCCGGGGGAAGACAGGTCGCGCCCTCGTAGACCCAGTTCTTTCCCTCGGCCTTTGCCAGTGCATCGATGTCGAGGATCGTGTCCCATTGCGGGTCCTCGGTGCGGTAGCTGGCGAGCGTCGTCCGCCGCCAGAGGCCGCGGACATGCGTCTCGTCCTGCCAGAAATTGCTCAGGCCGCGACGGTAGAACGAGACGTAGGGGACGCGGTCCTTCGCCTGGTAGATCGACAGCGCCTGATTGTAGAAGCGCTGGTAGCGCGGGTCCGCCTGCAGCACCCCCAGCGTCCTGGCGTTCTCCTCGCCTGCCCAGGCGAGAGCCCGCTCTCCTTCCATCTCCTCCAGCCACTGGAAGGGGTCCTCCCCTTCCCTGGCCGGCGGCTGCTGCCGCTGCGATGCGGCCGGCGCCGCCAACGCGGTCATCGAGAGAAGCGCGGCCAACCAGAGTTGCTTGTTCATCGGAAAATCCTGGCAAAATCGGGTTGAACCGGGCTCGGGTCGCCCGGGCAGATCGGCGGGTCAGAACCATCGGCACGAAGATCGCGTGACCGGCCGGTGCCAAGGGGCACCGGCCGGCGGCCGCTCGGGTCCTTTCAGAGCCGGGCGTCAGTACCGGAGCCGCGCACCGACATAGATCGTCCGCCCGAGCGTGTCGTAGAGACCCGCGGAGGAGCCCTGTTCAAAATTGGCGCCTCCAGACTCGGCGCCGGGGAGGCGCGGAGGCGCCCGGTCAAAGGCGTTGTTGGCGCCGCCATAAAGGGTCAGGCGATCGGCGACGGTCACCGCGGCATAGAAGTCGTTGTAGAAGACGTCTCCCGTGCCCAGCACATCATATTTTTCCGGCGTTTCGGTGCGGAACGGCTGCATCGACGAGAAGTGGCGGAGATTCCAGTTCAGCGTCACGGGTCCGTTGCTATAGGTCGTACGGATCACGCCCTTCCACTTGGGCGAGCCGAACACACCGGCATATTCATAGCGCGTGTTGGGATCGTCCGGGTCCAGCGTGTTCTCACGCTTGATCAGCCGCGTGTAGGCAGCGTTGACCGAGATGCGGCCACTGTTCCCGCCGAAGCCCAGCGACGACAGATCGAACCAATAATCGGCTTCGAAGTCGATGCCCCGGGTGTGGTACAGGGCCAGGTTGAGCTGCTGGGCGATGACGGAGACGGGATTATTGCCGCTGTCGCGTTCCACGAGTTCGCAGAAGATGTTGTCGAGGGTGGGAGCATCGACGCATTTCTCGAGGATGGTCTGCGCCGAGAAAGCATCGATTGCACCGCGCAGGCGAATGTCGAAATAGTCGGCGCTAAGGGTCAGGTGCGGCAGGAAGCGAGGCCGCAGCACCGCCCCCACCGTCAGCGTCTTCGCCGTCTCGACCCCCAGCTCAGAATTCCCGCGCGAGTTGACGTCCAGCCACTGGTAATAATCACTATTCTTGCGGGTCGGATCCAGGACCGCGCAATTTGCCTTGGTGAACTCCGTCGCGGTCTGGCGATATTCGACGTCGTAATAATTGCAGGGATCGCGCAGCCACGCGCCCGAGATGCTCGATGAAGTGAACAGTTCGGAGATGTTGGGCGCGCGCACCGCCTGGCCATAGGTGCTGCGGAACCGGAGATCGCGTACTGGCGCCCACTCACCGGAGACCTTCCACGAGGTCGTGCTGCCTGCGGTGCTATAGTCGGAGAAGCGCACCGCCCCCTCAACCGACAGCTGATGGAAGAATGGCACCTCCTTCAACAGGGGAATTCGAACTTCGCCGAACGCTTCCTTCACGTCATATTTGCCGACGAGCGGCAGGGCGACGACGCCGATTGTGGGGTCGTACAAGGGGCTGTCGGGGTTGAATTCCGGCGCTACGCCAAGATCATTGCTTTCCTTGCGGTACTCACCACCGAGCACCGCCTGCACCGCTCCCGCGGGAAGCGAGAAGAGCTCACCCGTGGCATAGCCCGACACGACATGCTGGCGCAGCACGTCGGTGGAGCGGCTGGTGTCGTAGCGGATATAGTCCATCGCTCCCTGCGACAGCGGCAGGAAGGGGTTGAGCGCGACGCACCCGTTGGCAGGATCGGTAAGGGAACTGCGGCAGACTGCATTGCCCGCAGCGTCCACGGTCGAATCCAGCGCCAGCGCCACCCGGTCCGCCGAAGTCGCATTGCGGGTCCAGATCTTTTGGCGGGTTTCGCCATAGGAATAGGAAAGCGCCCAGTTCCACTCCTTGCCCAGGATGTTGGGCAATGTGCCGTCAAACCCCGTGGTGACCTGCATGGTCGACCGGTCGTAGAACGTATCCTGTGGCCCAAGCTCCGTGTAGCGCCGGGTGAACGGGAGGGCGGAGGCGATCGGCCCGCCGTTCGCCGCGATCATCGCGGGCGTGATGAAGGGGCTGTCCGCGGGCACATAGTCATAGCCGTAGGAGGCGAAAGACTGTGAGCGCGTGCGCGAGCTGGTGTGCGTATAGCCGCCTTCCGTAAAGAAACGGACGCGGTCGGTGAGGTCATAGCTGAACGTGCCGAAACCAGACACGCGCTCTCGCGGGACTTGCAGCAGATAGCCGTCGAAACGACCGAGGAACTCGCCACCATCCGTAAGATACGTGCTGAGATCCGTGTTCGACCAGGGATCGTTCAGGTTCAGGATCCCGCCCGGGCCCAGCTGCGGGCGCCGGAGACTGCCGTCGGGATTGAAGGTGTAGAGGTTGCCGCGGCCGCCCAGCTCAACAATCGCCTCGTTGTGATCGTAGATGCTGCGATTGCCGTCCGTCAGTTGCCAGGTGTCGTCGGGAAGATGACGATAGAGCGGGAGTCCACCTGCGGTCCATGGTCGGTCCTGACCCCGAACGAGATCCGGGCTGTTCAGATACGAGCCGAACAGCGTCAGGTTGCCGCGGCCGCCGGCAAAGTTCTTGCCATAAAGGAGGTCAAGATTGACCTCCCCTGCATCGCCGCGCGTCGACACGCCGTAGCGAGCGTTCGCCTCCACGCCGTCAAAGTCCTTCTTGAGGATGAAGTTGGCCACGCCTGCAACTGCGTCCGCACCATAGAGCGCGGACGCGCCACCCGTGACCACCTCAACCCGCTCCACCAGCCGCGACGGAAGCGCGCTGATGTCCACGACCGAAGAACCCGGCGAGGACGGAACACGGCGGCGGCCGTTGACCAGCACCAGCGTGCGATCCGCCCCGAGGCCGCGAAGATTGAGCGTGTTCATGCCCGCAGAACCGCGCAGGTTGGCCGTCTGGTTTGTCTGGGTGACAAAGGCGCTGGGGATCTGGTTGACGAGGTCTGCGATTTCCGTGACGCCGGACTGCTCGATCGTCTGGCTGGTCACGACGGTGGTCGGATTTGGGTTGTCAGCGCCGGTGCGGCGAATGCGGCTGCCGGTGACAACGATGCTTGCGCTATCAGCGTCGTCGTCGACGCTGGGCGTCGCCGGCAGCTCCTGCGCGTCCGCCACCTGCGCAAACGCCGCTGGCACTCCTGCAACCGCATAGATGCCTGCCAGGGCGACCCCGCCCAGCAGCTTCGACGCAATTTTCATTTAAATTCCCCACTCCCCTTGAAACGTCGTTCAGGCTGGCGAGCCTCAACAACGATTGCAATGTGATTATTAAATACGTCACATTTTTTGATGGACTGTGCTTGTACGGCAACGATCGGGGAGTGCTCCACAGAGCGAGGCTCGTTCTCAGACCGAAAGACGCGCGCCCCTTCGATCAAAAAGTTTGACGAGGCGCAGTCCTCTATGGGAGCCCGCGACATGGTGATTGCGCGTCGGGTGGCGCGAGGGGGGAATGCGAGATGAACATGCGCCTGCAACGGGGGATGCTCCCCATTCTTCTGGCGACTGCCATTGTCTCACAGGGCGCAAGCGCGGCGCCGACCGATGCGGCTGCGCCCGCGGCCGCAGCCGATGCGCAGCTTCGCGCGCTCTACGAGGCCGAATGGGCGTGGAGCCTGAAAGATCAGGGCTTCGTTCCTGATGGCGACGGCGGCTACACTTCCGGCGTGAGCCTACCGCGGGTCGACGCGGCTTCGCAGCAGCGCCGCATCGCCCATTGGCAGGACACGCTCACCAAGCTCCGTCGCATCCCCCTTGCGCAGCTTTCCGCCGAGGAAAGGATCAACGCAGAGGTGCTCCGCACGCTGCTCGAGGGGTCGCTGAGTGACGGCAAGTATCGCACTTGGGAGATGCCGTTCAACAGCGACAGCTCCTTCTGGACCTATCTCGACGAGCCCCGTGCCCTCCGCACCGCGGAACAATATCGCCGCTACATCGCCCGGATGCGCGACGTGCCTCGGTTCTTTGACGAGCAGATCGCGAACATGCGCACCGGCCTTGCCCGTGGCTTCAGCGTTCCGCGAAGCGCGATCGAGGGCCGCGATGCCTCGATCGGGGGCTTCGCAACAAAGTCGCCCGAGGACAGCCCCTTCTACGCGGCATTCAAGCAGATGCCGCGTGGCATCCCGAAGGCCGAACAGGCTCAGCTCCGCGCCGATGCACGGGCCGCGATCGAAACCGCCGTGACGCCCGCCTACACCCGACTTCTGGACTTCTACCGAACACAGTATCTGCCGCGGACGCGGACTAGTATCTCGGTCGGGGAACTGCCCGACGGCGCCGCATTCTACCGCGCGGAAATCCGCAAATACACGACCCTCGATGTCTCACCCGAGGAGGTGCACCGCATCGGACTGGCTGAGGTCGCGCGCATCGACGCCGAAATGCGCAAGACGATGCGGGACAGCGGCTTCAAGGGCAGCTTTGCCGATTACCTGCACTTCCTGAAGACCGACCCGCAGTTCTACGCCAAGAGCGGCGAAGAGCTCATGATGTTCTCCGCCCATGTCGTCAATCGCGTGAACGGGAAGCTGGGCGACACCATCGGCCTGTTACCCCGACGGCGCTTTTCGGTCGTGCCGGTGGCTCCCGCCCTGGCGCCCTTCTACACCGCGGGGCGCGGCGGGCTCGAGACCTGCCAGATGAACACCTATGATCTGCCCAGCCGCCCCTTGTACAATATTCCGGCGCTGACGCTGCACGAATGCTCCCCCGGTCACAGCCTGCAGGCGGCCCTGGCAGATGAGCGGACCGACATGCCGGCATTCCGTCGCTCCGCCTATTTCTCCGGCTTCGGGGAAGGCTGGGGGCTGTATTGCGAATGGCTGGGCGAGGACATGGGCATCTACCGCACGCCCTATGAGCGGTTCGGCCGCCTCTCCTACGAGATGTGGCGCGCTGCGCGGCTCGTGATCGACACCGGCATCCATACCAAGGGTTGGTCGCGCCAGCAGGCGATCGACTATCTCGCGGGCCATACCGCGCTCTCGCAGCATGAGGTTGAGACCGAGGTAGACCGCTATATCAGCTGGCCAGGTCAGGCCTTGGCCTACAAGCTGGGCGAGATGACCATCCTGCGCCTGCGCCACCAGGCCGAGGCCGCACTTGGCCCGAAATTCGACCAGCGCAAGTTCCACGATGTGATCCTGGGACTGGGCTCCGTGCCGCTTCCGCTGCTCGAGGATCAGATCGCGCGCTTCATTGCAGAGAATGGCGCAGCCCCCGCCCCCGCCGGCGGCACGGCCGCGAGTTAACCCCGCCCCGCTCGATCCGACACAACTTCCTCAACGTTGCGCTGGCCTTCCGCCCGGCGGTAGGCCAGCGTGATCCATTGGAGAACAGCCCGTGAGCTGGACATCTCGTAAAGCCGTCGTCGCGCGCGAGGACATGCTTCCGGAGCATCGCCTCGCACAGAGCCTCTCCTGGCCCCATCTGATCGCACTGGGCGTCGGGGCGATCGTCGGTACCGGCATCCTGACACTGATCGGCGTGGGCGCCGACAAGGCCGGGCCGAGCGTGCTCCTCTCGTTCTGCATTTCCGGGCTGATCTGCGCGTGCGCGGCGCTCGCCTACGCCGAGATGGCAACCATGATCCCAGCTTCCGGGAGCGCCTATACCTATTCCTATGTGGTGATCGGCGAGCTGCTCGCCTGGGTCGTCGGCTGGAGCCTGATCCTCGAATACTCGCTTGTGGTGAGCGCGGTAGCGGTCGGCTGGTCCGGCTATGCCGCCCCGCTGCTGCACGAGGCGCTGGGCGTTCCCATGGCGCTGATGCAGGGCCCGGAGCTCGGCGGCATCGTCAACCTGCCCGCGATCGGGATCATCCTCGCGGTAGCCGGGATCCTGATCCTGGGCACCAGGGAAAGCGCAACGCTGAACGCGGTCCTGGTGCTGGTGAAGCTCGCGGCGCTGGTTGTGTTCGTGGCGGTTGCACTGCCCGCGTTCGACGCCGCCAATTTCGAACCCTTCATGCCGTTCGGCTTCGCCAAATCGGTGTCGCCGGACGGCGTCGAGCGTGGGGTGATGGCAGCAGCAGCGATCATTTTCTTCGCCTTCTACGGCTTCGACGCCATCGCCACCGCGGCCGAGGAAACGAAGAACCCGTCGCGCGATCTATCGATCGGCATCGTCGGCTCGATGGTGCTGTGCGTGCTGATCTACATGGCGGTCGCGGCGGCAGCCGTTGGTGCGCTCGCCTACTCCAGCTTCGCAAACAGCCCGGAGCCCTTGGCATTGATCCTGCGCGAACTTCAGCACCCCTGGGCCGCCCGGTATCTCGCCATCTCGGCCGTGATCGCGCTGCCGACGGTGATCCTCGCGTTCTTCTATGGCCAGAGCCGCATCTTCTTCGTGATGGCCCGCGATGGCCTCTTGCCGAAAGGGCTCGCCCAAGTCTCGCAACGGGGCTCGCCTACGCGGGTCACGCTCTTCACAGCGGCCATCGTCTCGGTGCTGGCCGGCCTGATCCCGCTCAACGAGCTCGCCGCCCTTGCCAATGCAGGAACGCTCGTCGCCTTTGCTGCGGTGGCACTGTGCATGCTCGTCATGCGCCGCCGGGAGCCAGGCGCGGTGCGCAAGTTCCGCGTGCCGCTGCCCTGGGTGGTAGGCCCGGCTGCGATCCTGGGCTGCGTCTATCTGTTCTACAGCCTGCCGCGATCAACGCAGCTTTACTTCCTGGGCGCCCAGGTGATCGGCCTGCTGATCTACCTCCTCTACAGCAGGAGGCGCAGCCTCGCCTCTGACGAGGGATAGTCCGCCATCGATCGCTAGGGTTCGCTCACCACCCCTGTTTCTGCATAGTCCAGGAGCCATTTTGGCGGCTCCTCCTCAAGCGAACCATCTACCCGGACACGGCGCTCCCGTGCCCACCGGTATCCCCACATCGGTCCGAAGCGGGTCGCGGACCTAGGGGGCTTTCGATATGCTTCGTCGGCTTGGGCTTGAGCCAGGGAGACGAAGCGAAACCCCTCGGATCGATCGCGGGACCATCAGGGCCAAGTCCGCGCACGTTGTCCTCGATGACGAAGCCGGTAGCCGGCACTCGTTGACGGACCAGAGCGGGAACCTGCTGTTTCGATCCACGCCCCTGCGAGAGGGGCGACGGTGGCGAGGTGGCCGCCCAGCATGGCGACGATGTTTCGATCCACGCCCCTGCGCGAGGGGCGACAAAAGGCGAGCGGGAGATAGCGCATGTCCCGGATGTTTCGATCCACGCCCCTGCGCGAGGGGCGACACCGAGGACGAATGCCTGCCCGTTCTCCTGCGCGTTTCGATCCACGCCCCTGCGCGAGGGGCGACCGTGCCGACTGGACGGCCTATTACGAGTGGCTCGTTTCGATCCACGCCCCTGCGCGAGGGGCGACGCTGTCTCACGGCCCGCGCAATTCGGCACATTTGGTTTCGATCCACGCCCCTGCGCGAGGGGCGACCCACGACTTCCGGGGCGCTGCCATTCTGCAGATCGTTTCGATCCACGCCCCTGCGCGAGGGGCGACTTGGTGGAGCTACCGCCACTCGGTGACGCAGGAGTTTCGATCCACGCCCCTGCGCGAGGGGCGACGGATGCGGTGGATCGGGTGGCGCGGGCGATCTACGTTTCGATCCACGCCCCTGCGCGAGGGGCGACCTCCTCAACCAGGACACCGACCATGACAAATGACGTTTCGATCCACGCCCCTGCGCGAGGGGCGACCATCTACCAGCGTCGCGTCACCGGGTCGGCCGATGTTTCGATCCACGCCCCTGCGCGAGGGGCGACCGTCTCGATCGGCAAGCCAAGGTTCGCGCCAATCTGTTTCGATCCACGCCCCTGCACGAGGGGCGACAGCTGTTGTCGGCGGTGAACAGTCAGATTGAGCAGTTTCGATCCACGCCCCTGCGCGAGGGGCGACACCGGCCCTACATTCGCGCCGCCAACAACGGCGGTTTCGATCCACGCCCCTGCGCGAGGGGCGACCCAGTCTCCCGTCTTCTTGTTGAGCCACGTCAGGTTTCGATCCACGCCCCTGCGCGAGGGGCGACTTGTTGACCGGGTTCCAGAACACGCCGTTCCAGATGTTTCGATCCACGCCCCTGCGCGAGGGGCGACGGCCTTTTCATCGGCCCCGACCGCGGTGATCGTGTTTCGATCCACGCCCCTGCGCGAGGGGCGACCTCCAGCACCCGGCCGTCATCGATCGTCGCGGAGTTTCGATCCACGCCCCTGCGCGAGGGGCGACCCTCGAGCTCGCAAACCCGGGAGATGCAGCATGACGTTTCGATCCACGCCCCTGCGCGAGGGGCGACGCCTGCGTCACCGGATCCGGCAGCGCCTGCGCCTGTTTCGATCCACGCCCCTGCGCGAGGGGCGACCTTGAAGGGCGCGACCCTTGGTGCACCGAAACATGTTTCGATCCACGCCCCTGCGCGAGGGGCGACCGTCAGCGTTGGCGGTTAGCCCGAACACTTTGTAGTTTCGATCCACGCCCCTGCGCGAGGGGCGACTCGCAAAGACGGCCGCGTCGGCAACTTCATCAATGTTTCGATCCACGCCCCTGCGCGAGGGGCGACTTTGCGCGGCCACTTGCAGGCGCTCGCCGCCGGCGTTTCGATCCACGCCCCTGCGCGAGGGGCGACCGGGAGCCGGGTGGCAGCCCGGCCTACCGACGAGGTTTCGATCCACGCCCCTGCGCGAGGGGCGACAGCAGTTCTGTTACACATTGAGAAAGAACGAACAATTCGCCAGTTTGCGCGAACCTGCGCTGCCGGAACCCTCCCCGACTCCTCACCCAGCATCCCCACGACAATTACCGCATCGAATCAATGCATTCGACATGCGCGAACGCATGACAGGAACCGCGACCGCTTGCGGTTCGCGCAGCGCTAAACGATGAACGCCGCGGTTAGATCGCGCGTGAGTTTGGCGCCGATATGTTCCACCTTCGCACGGCCCTTGGCGCCCAGGGCGTAGAAGCGCAAGCTGTCGTGATCGGGGTCGATCTCCGCCAGCAACGTGGCGCGCAACGTTGCCCATTGCGCGCCGTCGACCTCGCATTCAAATACCGAATTCTGGACGCGCTGGCCGTAATCGAGGCAGGATCGTGCCACCCGACGCAGCCGTCGGCGGCCGGCTGCGTCCTGGGTCGAGACGTCGTAGGTCACGAGCATCAACATCGGCCTATTTCCAGATGAACGGCGGATAGCCGTCGAGATCGCCGCGCAGGTGGCGGGCGAGAAGCTGCGCCTGGATATACGGGACGAGGCCCAGCGTCACCGCCTCGCCCAGGAAGGGATGGCGCAGTTCCTCACTCTTGCGCTCGGTCCAGGCGGTCAGCACGGTCTTGCGGGCATCGTCCGTCATCAGCACGGCACCGGTGTCCTCCACTGTAAAGTCACGCGCGACCAGTTGACGGCGATTGATCAAACTGAGCGCGAGCCGATCCGCGATGACAGGCCGGAACTCCTCGATCAGGTCCAGCGCCAGGCTGGCCCGCCCCGGCCGATCGGCGTGAAGCAGGCCGACCTGCGGATCCAGCCCCACGACCTCCAGCGCGCAACGGCAATCATGGCCCAGCAGCGCATAGAGAAAATTCAACAGGGCATTGATCCGGTCGAGCGCCGGGCGGCGCGAACGACCGGCGAACCGGAACGCGGGATCGTCGGCGCGGATCAGAACGTCGAACGCGGCGAAATAGGCGGCGGCGGCTTCTCCCTCGATCCCGCGCAACGAGGCCATGTCGTTGCATCCGGCCGCGAGCCGTGCCGAATCGCCCAGCCGCAGCTCGGCCTCCGTCAGCCTGCCGCGGGAGAGCTCGGTCAGCGCAGTGCCGTGATCACGCAGCGCGCGTCGGATCACGGTGCGCTGGTTGGCGGCCTTGGCGGCGACCACGCTCTGCGCAAAGGGCAGCGCCAACGCCGGCGTGTCGGCGGCGCGATATTGTGCGCGGCGGAGCAGCACATTGCCGGTACGCGGCCCCTCGACGCGCGCCTGAAACCGGCCGTTGGGGGTCAGGAACGACAATCCCACGCCCGCCTCCGCACAGGCAGCCATAAGCGCGGGCGACGCGCCGGTACGCGTGAAGCACACGATGCCGCCGATCATGTGAATCGGCGCACGTCCCCGCTCGACGCCATCCACTTCGACGACAATATTGGCGCCGTCCTTGCGGACCCACGCATCCTCGCTGGTGACGTAGATCGTGTTGAGGTGACGCCGCATCGTCAGTCCGCCAACTGGCGGGCCAGCCAGCGCGACACCGCGGGGCGGGCTTCGATCGCGCGGGGTCGGCACAGAGGCTCGAGCGAACATTGCTTGCAGGCCGGCATCGCGACCGGGGCGGGCGTGCGCCCGCTCGCGAGCATCGCATGAACCTCCCCCGCGACCCGCGTGGTCAGCGCACGCAACTCGCCATCGATCGCGACGACGGTGCGCCGCCGCGTCACGCCGTAGAACAGGGCCCCCTCGGGGACGGCGCAGCCGAACATCTCCTCCAGGCAGATCGCCTGCGCGCACAGCTGGACCTCGTCGGCGCGGTGCGCCTTGGGCTTGCCCCGCTTGTACTCGACCGGCAGCGGGCGCCAGCCCGGCGGATCGCCGGCGGGCGCCTTGTGCAGTTCCACCGCATCGGCGCGGCCGGTGACGCCGAGTGCATGGCTTCGCAGCGAAATACCGCGCACCACGCGCAGCCCCCTTCGCCGGTCGGGAGCGCCATCGTCGACCCGCTCGTGCAGAATCTTGCCCTGCGTGGTTGCGGCATTTTCCATCCACTGCTGCTCGAGATGGATCAGCGCGCACTGGCGGGGGCAGAAGAGCTGATGCTGGAGCGCGGAGATCGCGACCAGGTTGTCGTCATCCTCCAGCCCCGGCCCCGCTGCCGGCTCACCCGCGGCCACCCATTACATCCGATGCACCGTGACGCCCGCCGGCAGCTCGGCATCGTCCAGTGTAATCGCATAGTCGGCGAAGCTGCGCGCCGGCGGCCAATTGTCGATCGCATCTGCGCCGATCGCGTACAGATTGGCCGGGTCGGCGGCGTCCGCATCCGGGCGCTTGCGGTGCGTGACGATGCGGTTGAACAGCGCTTCGGCCTGAGCGTTGCCCAATTTGCTCTCGTGCTCGAACACGAACAGCCCGCGGGTCGCCATCTCGCCGCGCGCGGCCGAGCGGTCGTGCTCAAACATCGCTCCCAGCGCCTCCCACAGAAGGGCCAGATCTGCCTCCGAAAAGCCCGTGCCCTTGACGCCATGACTGGCGAGCGGTGCGGAAACAAAGCCGTGCGCGCGGTACAGGCCGTACGGAATGATGTGCTTGCGCCCCATCGTGCGGTTGTCGGTGCGGTCATCGCCCTCGCCGGCAGCGACGTCGCGCTTCTCCTTCTCGGCGGCGTTGGTCGCGGCCATGCGCGTGATCGACACCTCCAGCGGCAGTACCTGCTCGACCGATCGCGCGAAGGTGATCTGCACCGGCCCGCGCACCTGCCCGGCGTTCACCCCGGTCGACAGCACCGCGCCGAACGTGCGGATGTCGAAAAAATGGTCGCACATCCACTGGCGGATCTGCCTGGCCTCCGCGTCTCCCTTTGGGTTCAGCTTCTTGTCGGTCTTCGCCTTGGGATCGTCGGGGCGCAGCGCGACATAGGCCTCGCGGTGCGCCTCGTTGAGGATCGCGCCTTCGGTGACGTAGATGCGATAGCCGCTCTCGCCTTCCTTCGCGAGTTCGACATAGTTGCGGATCTTGCGCTTCAGGCACACGTCGGTGACGAGCCCGCGGTTGGTCTCGGGGTCGAGCCGCGGCAGATTGCCGGCGTCGGGATCGCCATTGGGGTTGCCGTTCGTCACGTCGAAGAACAGTACGAAGTCGTGGCGGCGGGTCAGCGCCGGGCTGGTCTCGGTCATTGGTCTTGCGTCCCCTCGTTGCCCGCCGCGTCGGCCGCCGCTTCGCCCTTCTTGCGGAACCGCTCGCTGCGCTGGTGATAATAGCCGATCGCGAACCGGCCCTGATCCTCCAGCTTCAGCGTCTTCGGCAAATCGGTGGCAATCCCGCTCATGATCTCGCCGAGCTTGATCTCGACCGATTGCGCGCTGCCCGGCTCGTCCTTGCGCAGCTTGCCCAGATGGTTCTGCACGCCGCGCAGCAGCAGCGGGAAGACGCTGGCCGGGGTGGCCGAGGCCGCGCCGAAATAGCGGTCGCGGATCGAGGCATTGACCCGGCCGAGCGCGCGCTCTTGCGCTTCTTCCAATACCGCGAACAAGCGGCCGAGCCGATAGCCCGCGTTCTCCTCCGTCGTGCTGAGACCCATCGGTGCTCCTCCATATGATCGTGTCAGTACCGCGCGGACGACCGCGGCGTGCCAGCCGGTCGCGGGATCGTCCCCGGCGCGCAGCCGCATGATTGCATTCGTCAGCAGCGTGCGCGGATAGGGCGTGCCGGCCAACACCGCGCGCGCCACTTCGCCCGCGAGTAGTGGCGGGATATTTTTCCCATCTTGTCGCGCCGCGACGCTATTGGTCAGTAGCCAGTTGATGGAGGGCGGTGCCTTCCACGGCAGCGGCTCTACCCGGCAATCCTGCTCATGCTTAATAAGATTTGCGGCGAGGTGGCCGAGTGTCTTGGTTAGCCAAAAGCGCACCGATAGTCGCGCGACGTTGGGTGACAGGCCAAGGACATGAACGATAGTGCCAGGAATGATGGCAACATCATTTAATGTCGTGGGGCGACCCGCCGCAACAATCGCGAGCGCTTCTCGCACTTTCCTGGCTTCGGAGAGGTCTTGGTCCGGATCGACCTTGGGACCGGTGCCGAAGATGTCCGCCAGTGCGGCCTCGGCGGCCTGGGCGATCGCCTCTTCGATACCATCCGTATCCGCCCAAAAGGCGACGGTCGCGTCACCGATCCGCATTCGATTACGGCTACCGCGATCTAGAAGGCGGTTAAGCGCGGCACCATAGCGTGCCGCCGCCGCCTCACCTGTCGGAGCATTAGCGCCTTGCTCTCGCCCCCATGATTCGAAAGCGCGAGCGTTGAAGGAAACTAGACTATGGCCTCCCCCTGGTGGCGGACTGTCTGAATAGACGCCTTTAGTCGTGGGGTGAAGGCGCGCCATTGGACCGACTGTGCCGGTGATCAGGCACAAGCCATCTTCCCCGGAGCCGAGCAGCGCCTCGATCAACGGCGACGCGGCCGGCCGTTCGTGGATCAGACGGGGATTGCCCTTATCGTCCACATCCCCGTCCAACCGGAACACAATATTCGTGTCCAGCATGTCAGCGGTGAAGGGAGCTTCGGCGAAACGCTCCGTCACCCAGCGTTCAAGGAAGGTGCGGAGCGCGAGGAGCCCCTCATCCTCCGTACTGGCCAGCAATCCGACATGCCGATCGCGAAACGCTGCCAGTTTGACAGCCGTCCGCGGATCGCCTTTGGAGTCGACGCCCAACACATATGCGCTGGTGTCCCAGAGGAAAAAGGGGCTTACTCCCACACCCGGCCGCTTGAACGATGCCGGCACGTCGCGCAGGGTCGCCACCGGCTTCTTGCCCGTCGTGTCGCGCAGGTCCGATACCGCTACGGGCTCCCCGTCACGGTCGATCACCACCGCGAAACTGATCTTCTCCCGGCTAAATCCGGGCGGCTCGGCCTCGCCACGCGCCGCCATGCGGTCATAATAGCTTGCCAGCGACTGGAGGATCGTCACGCGATCAGCCCTTCGGCGGCGAGGGCGGCAACCTCGACCACGCCGTCCCTCAGCCGCGCGCGGAAGAAGCGCGCCGGCTTTTCGGGGCCATAGCCCGGCTCATAGGTCATCCAGCCGAGGTCGCGGTCGCGATCGGCGGGCGGCAAGGTGGATTCGGGCAGCGGGTCGCCGTCCGCGATCAGGCGGAACTCGGCGGCGAACTCACGCGTGCCAAGGCACGGGCGGTGGAAGCACTGGCCGGTTTCGGCGCGCCGGTTGAACATGCTAATATGCTTGGCGGGGGTATCCTCGGCGGTCGCGCGGTCGGTCAGGTCGAACCGCGCCTCGATGACATAGCCCACATCGGCGAGCACCAACGCCGCGCGCTGCTGTCGCACCGAGGCGACGTCGATCCCCAGCCCGGCGGTCGTCCCCGCCTTCATCGCGCTCCGTGCGTTGGCGATCGACGCCTTGTCCGACACCTCGTTGCGCCGGATCGACCGGAAGGCGATCGGCCGCAGCACATGAATGCGCGTCACTTCCCAGCGGATCGCCGGCTTCCAGTGGATCGCTTCCAGAATGCCGCGCGCCGCCGATGGCGTCATCACGTCATAGGAGACCCGCTCGACCTTCATCTCCGGGCGAACGAAGCACGCAAGCTCCCCCCACACGTGCAACCGTACCCCGAACGCCATCCCCATCCCCCATGTAGTTATGCTGCCGCGCAGCCGAGTTGTTCGCAAGTAACAAAAGACGTTCAATCTCGATTGATCGACAATTTTCCCGGGAAATGCTTTGTGGAAGTACGGCTTTTCTAGAAAGCGCCCATCCAGGCCCCGCCGCCGAACGGGTCCAGCGCCAGCCCGGTCGCCTCGGAATAGAGGCCGATATCCTGCACCAGCATGAATCGTTCGCCATATCGGTCGCCGCTGATTGGCTGCACCGCTCCCTCCTCCAGCATCGCGCGATAGGCCGCCTGCGGGATAGACACCGTATATTGCTGCAGCCGGCGGAGCACCGCACCCGGCGCTACCGGCGCCGCCTCCAGCGTCGCCACCAGCTTCGCGACCACATCGGGATCATCCCCGCCGCGCCACCGCACGATCACCGGATGGCCGATATCGTCGATCATCCGAAACGCTTGCGCCACGCCGGCGTAAGGCGGGGTGAAGCGCAGGTCGCGGAGGCTGAGACTCTCCCCGATCGCCGGCATGATCGGCCACGGCTTGCTCTCGATCGTGGCGGCATCGAGCAGCGCCTCGCCCTTCGACCAGTATAGCTCGCTGAAATAGGTACGCACCGCCGCCAGCCCGAGCGGATCGTCCGCATGTTGGCGCAGCGCCGCCTTCATCGCTGCGACCTGCTGGTTGAACATTGCCGGAAGCTTGTGGTCGGCCGCGGCGAAGATCACCGTTCTGCCCGGCGTCGGCGCGCCCTCGCGATTGCAGCGGCCGGCAGCCTGCGCGATCGTATCCAGGCCGTTTTCCGCGCGCCAGACTTCGGGAAAGTCGATATCGACGCCGGCCTCGACCAGGCTCGTGCTAACCAACCGCGCCGGATGCCCAGCCGTCAATTCGGCGCGTATCTCGGCCAGCACCTTACGGCGATGCGCCGGGCACATCAGCGTCGTTAGGTGGCGCGCGCCGGGCAGGTCAGCGATCAGCCCGAACAGCACCTGCGCATGCTTGCGGCTGTTGACGATGCACAGCATCCGGTCCTGCGCCGCGAACCGAGCGGCGATGTCCGCATCGGTCACTGCGCCGATATGCTCCACGGCGACGCGCCGCAGCGCGCAATATAATTCCTGCGGATCGGGCGCGAGTTCGCGCTCCGCCGGAATGTCCAGCCCGTCCTTGAACCCGTCCTGGGACCGCAGCGCAGGCTGTGTCGCGGTGCAGAGCACCACGCTAGCGCGATAGGTCGCGGCCAGTTCCTCTATTGCGGCGAGGCACGGGCGTAGCAGCGGCACCGGCAACGTCTGCGCCTCGTCCAGCACGATCACGCTGTTCGCGAGATTGTGCAGCTTGCGACAGCGCGACGTCCTGTTGGCGTGGAGGCTCTCAAAGAACTGCACCGCGGTGGTCACCACGATCGGCACGTCCCAATTCTCCGACGCCCGGCGCAGCTTGGCGAGCGCCTCCCGCCCATCAGCATCTGTCTCTGCGGCGTCCCAGTCGACCGTACCGTGATGTTCGAGCACGTCGGCATCGCCCAGCGCCGCGCGAAAGATGCCGGCGGTCTGCTCGATGATCGACGTGTACGGCACCACGTACACCACACGTGCCAGCCCATGGCGGATCGCGTGATCGAGCGCGAAGGCGAGGCTGGCAAGCGTCTTGCCGCCGCCGGTCGGCACCGTCATCGTGAACAGCCCCGGTGGCAGCGCCGCCTTGCGACGGGCATGCGACAGGATCTCGGCGCGGCGCGCATTGAGGGTGCCGCCGCGCGCCCGGAACGGCGCCATATAGGTGTTGAGACGGTCGCGCAGGTCGGTCAGCGACGCGTGTCCGCCGCGCGTGGGCACGTCGCCCGCCACCGCCGCGTAGAACTGCTCGGTCTCGATAAAGTCGGCATCGACCAGGCACGAGAACAGCATCCGCCCCAGGAAGGCGAGCCGGTAAGCATTATCATTTCGGCTGGTTCCGGGCAGGCTTGGCGTGATGTGCACCGGCAAGGGCGGCACAACCGCTTCCCAACCCGAATATCCCTCCAACTCGCGTGCCAGCCGCGTCTCGAGTGCGACGCCATCGGACAGGCCCGCATGATGCCCTGCTATCGCAAACGCGACGAGCCGTGCGATCAGCCGCTCGCCCCCCGCTGCGTACAGCGAATCCGCCACCACGGCACCCGCAGTGCTATGGTCAGGGCTGGGGCCAGCGCCAGCGATGTATGCCTGGAACGCGCACGATACCTTGCCAATGTCGTGCAGATACCCGGCCAGCGCTGCCGCATGCTGCGCCCCGAACACGGCGGCGAAGCGGCCGGCGGTATCACCGACCTGGCGCGCATGCGCCGACAACAGCTCCCAGTGATCGTGCCCCAGGCCGGCTATGGAGTGGGCAAAAGGACCAACATTTTGCGCAGGCGTAGCTGGCATCATTTTATCCCACACGGCCAGACCTTTTGACGAAACGCTGCAGTTCCACTCTTCGAGGAGCGTAGCAGAAGTGTACTTCCTGCCGTTGAACCAAGCCTAATCAAAATGCTGAACGAGCATCTGGTTTTTGGAAGGGATAAGAGCGGCATGGAGGTCGGTCCCCCGGCAGGTCATGGCTCGAGGACTCGCTCCATTATCCTCTAATCTTGGGGCAACTGCCTGCCAGCACACCGAGATCAACTTTCCGACGGGCTGTGATGTGGCGCTTGCACGAACGCTGGGTCATTGAGCAACTGTCTTCTGCTTGGCGGTCACAGGGCGAATGCGACAAGAATGACGAACATCATGATCCTGACGGGCGCCGGAATATCGGCCGAAAGCGGTCTTTCCACCTTTCGTGACACAGAAGGTTTGTGGGAGAACCATGCCGTGGAAGCGGTATGCTCGGCGGAGGGGTCCGCCACCAACCCGTACCCGGTCCACGCGTTCTACGACGCGCGCAGAGGACAACTTCCGTTGGTGTCTCCCAACCCAGCTCACGTCGCGCTGGCGGAGCTTGAGGCGGCGTGGATAGACGAGCAACGCGGCCAGTTCACGCTCGTCACGCAGAACGTCGACGATCTTCACGAGCGTGGCGGAAGCCGCGATGTGCTGCATATCCATGGAGAGCTAGCCTCTGCGCTATGCATAAGCTGCGGGGCGCGGTTCCCGTGGAAACGGGACCTTCTTGTCGCTCAGGATTGTCCGGTCTGTGACGACGGCGCTCTGAGGCCAGACGTCGTCCTGTTCGGCGAAGCGACCTGCGGGTTTTCCGAACAATGCCGAACGATGTGGGACGGGGTAAT
This sequence comes from Sphingomonas sp. 3-13AW, assembly GCF_049311085.1. Lineage (NCBI taxonomy): Bacteria > Pseudomonadati > Pseudomonadota > Alphaproteobacteria > Sphingomonadales > Sphingomonadaceae > Sphingomonas > Sphingomonas sp. 3-13AW. The sequence continues at coordinate 56,929 of NZ_JASNVZ010000022.1, forward strand.
GGCGGAGAGGGAGGCCGTCACATTGACCTAAAGAAATGGCGGATTTCTGCGACCTATGTCTCAGATGTTCCAGCCGATACCGTACGGAATACCGTACCGCTGGAATTGTACTCAGATGCGAACATTCTGGCGCAACAGTCTTCACATGGGCCTCAGTTCGAAGATCCGGCGTTGGGGCGGCGAGGCATCAGTTTAGTCTGCGGTCTACAACCGAGCGCCTGGAAAAGATCGGGAAGATCCTGTCGGCGAGGCTCCCCGCGCATTAGCTCTCGCTCGATGATAACGCACCGACGGTCATTCTCTCTACTCTGGGCGATGGCATCGCCCAGCATGGGCCCGGCGATATATCCGGCGAGCGCCGCGAAAGTGGCGCTAAGGAGCGCCACGAGAGTGCGGGCGATGAAGCCATCAATCCCTATGCCTTCGTAGAAGACTACTATCCCAGCCGCGAGCAGCACGCTTCCCAGCCAGAGCCTTCCCGGCTCAGCGTACCGTAGAAGGTTCTGAGATCCGAATGCTACAACGACCGCGGCTACTGCTATACCCGCATACGCGGTTGTCCAATTGCGATACGCTGTTTCCAAACGATTGGGCACTATCCCTCCCGGAGCTTTCGTCATCGCGAATATAAATCGCGCCGCGAGGATCGACGCGACCACCCTTCCACAGAAACAGCCGTCCCGCTCAGGGTGTTTGCCCGACCGGCTGAGCGCGTTTGCCCAGCCGGTCAGAGTGGCGCTTATTTTCCGGGGCGAGGCAACGACCGGGCCCCCTCGCGTGCAGCGAGAGCTGCGAGAGCATTGTTGGCGATCGGCGCTGCCAGCTTCTTCTGGGCGACCTGGCTCTTCAGGTAGGCTGGCATCTTATGCGGCACGTAGACTTCGCGTAGCCAGCGCTTGAAGGTTGGGAGAGCGTCTTCTGGGTAGCACCAAGCGTCCTGTGGGTTCGACCACGCCTGTGGGAAGTAAGGCGGGTAGTGGTGGTCGAACTTCATGCGCGCGCCGAACTGTGCGTCATAGCCGGACTTCGTCCAGTGCGGCCCCCAGCAATTGCCCACACTCAGGTCCAATATCATTCGAGTCCCGAAATCCGCTCCGTTGGAAATCATGGAGGCGAACAGGTCCGCAATTTCCCGGAACACACAAAAGTACCCCAAGGGCACATTGTCATAAACCAGAGAGACGCGGTCTTCGAACTGTGCCCAAACGCGGTCCGACGGCTTCTTGCCGGACATCCACTCGTAAACCCACTCGGTTACTTTGACGGCGAACTCGGGCGACAACCACTGTGCGAGATGGATAGCTACTTGGGGATGCACCCACGTTCCGCGAGCATCGTTTGCTCCCGCCGTGATCGACTGGATTATTAGGTCCCTGCGAATCTGCAGGGACCCTTCCAACGCCGTCACGAACGGCTCGGCGCTCCGCCGGTAAGAGGACCACTCACGCCCGGCCGCTTTACACATCGCCGTGGCGTTAATGTATCCGTCCGCACTGCGCTGCTGGATCAGCGCGCCCTGGTAGGTGTGGGGAACAAGCTCAATTTGGTGATCGGTAGAGGTCATTTAAGGCTTCCATAAATGCCCGCGGGAAGAGCCTTGACCAAAGCATGGGGTAGCATTATCCCCTTGCTCGACACTCGGCAGCGCTCCTCACGACGGGACGTTGCATTTACCAAAAGCCGCGTATGGGATTAGGCACCCGTGCGCGGCTTTTGCGTTACGGCTGTAACTGTTTGTTAACTACCGGCGGCGAGGGGCACGCGCAAGTGCGAGAGGTGCACCTGCAAGTTGTTGTCTAAGTAACTTCAGCCGCTGACATCACGCGACGCGTGGTTTTTCCTAGGCTGCAAGAGAAATCAGTCTCGGAACTTTTTTATTTAGCTCGGCCAACTTTCCACCAGCAAGCGGCGCTTCGCTTCGCACGCGGCCAGATCGAACCTCCCGTCGCGGATCGTCCCGTCGTCGTCGGCAGCGCTGGCGCTACCGTCCGCCTGCCGGCGCTGCGGCGTCGGGACGCACGGCTCCAGCGCCGAGCTTGGCGGCTTCGGCAAGTTCGGCATCGAGGGCATCGACCGCGCGCACCCGGTCAGCATCGCGGCACAGCACGCGGCCAGCATCAGTCTGCGCATATTCCCTCACGGTGTTGGTGGATCGGACAATGATCGGCTGGCGCGCGGCCAGACCGTCGGCATAGTTCGTCGCCGCCTGGGCAAGGTTGCTGGCGTAGCGGCGCTCGGCCTCCAGCCGGGCTTTCTCCGCATCGTCCAGCGCGGCCGTCCACGCCGAGCGCTCAGCGCGCAACGTGGCGGTGCGGTCGGCGAGCGTGGCCCGGGTGGCGAGCAGCGCCGCCCCGAGCGCCAGCATCGGCAGCGCCCACCAGAAGCGACGCAGCAGCGCGAGGGCGGTCACGCCTCCCGCACCTGGCGTGCGATCCAGCCGTAGAGGAACGCCTCCTGCGACTTGTTCGCCTCCGCGATCTCGGCGTAGCGGCCGGTCCGGAAGGAGCGGACAAGCCACAGCAGCACCGCCCTCCCCTCGGCGTTGTTCCGCTGCCGCAGGTAGGCGTCGAGCGCCGCCAGGGTGAGCAGTCCGATACCGCCGTCGACTGCGACGTCGGGGTACGTGCGCCCCTCGCTGTTCAGCAGGTTGAGCGCGCGCTGCAGGAACTTGCCCGCCTGCGCCGGCCCCATGTTCACGCCTGCGTCGAACAGCTCTGCCGCAAGGTCCGCGGCGCGGGTCGCGACCTTGTCGAAGCCCGGAGCGGTCCAGTAGCGCTTGCGGTAGATCTCCGCCGCCGTGGCGCGCGGAAGCGATCGCATGTCGCCCCGGTAGCCATAGGCACGCGCGACCTGCTCGGTGATCCCCCAGTTGGTAGGGCCGCCACGGTCGGCAGGGTGATCCACATACCCACCCTCGCGCGCGATCACCTCGGCAACCAGCTGCTCAGCCGTCTTTGCCATGACTCTTCCTTTCATCGGTAACGTGGGTGACATTGTCGGGAAACACAGCGGGGGCATTCAGCCTCTGAGCGCACAACCCCCGTCGCGCTTGCGCCCCGGCTCCTGGAGCCCAACGCCATGAGCCGGGGCGGCCCGTCACTTCCGGGGATTGAAGAACCCCTCGATCGCGCCGCGCACCCGTTCGGAGAACTGGGAGGCGACGAACTCGAGCAGGCCCAGCCCGAGGAACCCGGCCGACGCGCCGGCACCGAGCGCGCGGAATGGCGTCAGCTCGCGCTCGGACGAGAATGCGATCATGGCGAGCGCGAACAGCACGGTGACAGCGAAGTTCGCCCGACTGGGGACACGCTCCTCCCCCTCACGGCGCACCGACTGCGCGATGTATCGGCCCAGCACGACGCCAGCGACGCCGAAGAGCGCCGGCACGATCGGGATGTTGAGGCCCAGCAGTGCGACTGCGGCCGGCCCCACGGCCGCAGCGACCACGTTCTGCCCGGCCATCAGACAAATGGAGCCGAGATCAGGGCGAGCCCGAGAATGATGAGGACGATCATGGTGTCGTGGCGGAACTGGATGCGCGTGCGGTGCTCGTCGGACGTCGGCCGGCGCGTCAGCTGGTCGATCATGCGCGGCCGCTCCTTGTCGATGACGAAGGCGGCGAGCAGCAAGCCTGCGACGAGGATCACCCCACGCGCAGAGGCGAGGAAGGTGACGATCCGCTCGGCCATGCCCTCGTCGCCGATGCCGAACATCAGAAACGCCCCGGCCGGGCTGACCAGCGCCAGCAGCGGCACGATCAGCGCGATCTTGATCCAGCGATACACGTTCACCGGATGCCACAGGCCATAGCCGCGGTCGTGGAACACCTGCGCCCCTGCCCTGAGCGTCATCGACAGGGGTAAAAAGGTGCCCACGAGCACCGCGAACATTCCCCAAAGTGGGTTCATGGGAACTCTCCCTGCCCGGAGCGCGCCGGGCTTCGCTTCATCTCGGGAGGGGGCGCCTCAGAGGGCGGTGATCCCGCGCAACG
>NZ_JASNVZ010000023.1:0-59641 GCF_049311085.1 Sphingomonas sp. 3-13AW
CCTTCTGCCGCCTCAAGGACTTCCGCCGCGTCGCTACCCGCTACGACAAGCTCGCGGCCAACTTCCTCTCAGGCGTCGCGCTCGCAACAGCTATCGCGTTCTGGCTCTGAATGAGTCTCAACCCTAGCGGTCGACGCGCGGCTTCCAGGTCATCACGCGGTAGACATAGCCGACCACGATCACGATCGAGAGGATGATCGTCACCGGCCCCACAAATTGCTCCAGCTCGCGGAAGTTGGAGCCAAAATAAAGGCCGGCCCAGGCGAGCACCGTGTTCCAGATGGCGCTGCCGGCAAAGGTCGCGATGATGAACCGCCAGTGCGGCATGCAGGCCATGCCCGCGGGCAGCGAGACCATGGTGCGAAACGTCGGCAGGAAGCGGAACACGAACACCACCCAGGCGCCGCGCGAATGGAAGAAGCGCTGCAGCTTCTCCACATCCTCCCACTCCAGCGTCAACCAGCGGCCCCAGCGATCGACAAAGGGCTTGAGCCCCCGATAGCCGAAACGCCGCCCCAGCGCGTACCAGAAGTAATTGCCCGCGACCGATCCGACCGTGCCCCACAGCACCAGCGGGCCCATCGACATGGTGCCGCGGGCGACGGCCATGCCGCCCAGGCCCATGATCACTTCGGAAGGGACCGGCGGCACCACGTTTTCAAGCGCCATCAGCAGGGCGATGCCGAGGTAGCCACCCCAGGCGATCGCCTCGAGAATAAAGTCTGTCATGGCGTGCCTAACGCGCGAACCCGGGGATGGACCGCCAAGCTCAGCTCCGTTCTGCCACGCGACGCTCGATCGCTTCCCAGATCATCGCACCGGTGTCGGTGCCGTTGAAGCGGTCGATCGCGACGATGCCGGTGGGGGAGGTGACGTTGATCTCGGTCAGCCACTTGCCGCCGATCACGTCGATGCCGACGAACAACAGCCCGCGGCGCTTCAGTTCGGGGCCGAGCTCCGCACAGATCTCCCGCTCGCGTGGCGTGAGCTCGGTCTTTGCCGCCGATCCGCCGACCGCCAGGTTCGACCGGATCTCGCCTTCGCCCGGCATCCGGTTGATCGCGCCCGCGACCTCGCCGTCGATCAGGACGATGCGCTTGTCGCCCTCGGCGATTTCCGGAAGGAATGCCTGCACCATGTGCGGCTCGCGATAGGCGGTGTTGAATACCTCGATCAGCGACGACAGGTTCTGCCCGTCGGCGTCGATCTTGAAGATCGCCTTGCCGCCGTTGCCGTGCAGCGGCTTCACCACGATCGAGCGGTGCTCGGCCAGGAACAGGCGCGCCGCCTCCACCGATCGCGTGATCAGCGTCGGCGGCATGAAATGCGCATAGTCGAGGACGAACAGCTTTTCGGGCGCGTTCCGCACGTTCGCGGGGTCGTTCACCACCAGGGTGCGATCGGAAATCCGCTCCAGCAGGTGGGTGGCGGTGATATAGCCCAGGTCAAAGGGCGGGTCCTGCCGCATCAGCACGACGTCGGCCTCGTCGCCCAGGTCGAGGTTGACCGGCGCGCCAAAGCTGAAGTGGCTGCCCTCCACCCGCTGCACCGTCACCGGATGCGCGCGCGCCCAGAGCCGGCCCGCCTGATAGTTCAGATCCTCGGCCGCATAGTGGAACAGCCGGTGGCCCCGCGCCTGTGCCGCCAGCATCAGGGCAAAGCTCGAATCGCCCGTGATGTTGATCGAATCGAGCGGATCCATCTGGACGGCGACGGTCAGCAGCATGCCGGAACTCCTTGTTGCCCGGCGGAGGTAGGGCCGCACCCCGGGATTGTCACGCGACGCTCGGCCTCGTCAGCCGATCCATGCATTCTCGATGTGGCGCAGCGGCACCCCGCGCGCGACCAGCACCACGTCGATGCGGATGTCGTCGCCCGGCCCGGCATAGCGCGGCGCGAGCATTTCCGCCGCCGCCGCCACGCGCCGCAGCCGCCGCTCGTCGATCGCAAGGTCGAGGGCGGCAGCGGTCCCGCGCGCCTTCACCTCGACGAACGCCACGATCGATCCGCGCCGCACCACCAGGTCGATCTCGCCCGCCTTGGTCCGGACCCGCCGGTCGAGGATGCGCCAGCCCTTCAGCCGCAGATACCACGCCGCCCACCGTTCCCCCGCGCGGCCCTGCGCCTCGGCCACGCGGCGGTCCCTCATTGGCCCTTCAACTCCATCGCGCGGGCATAGAGTTCCTTGCGGTCGAGGCCGAGTTTCTTGGCGACCTCGCCCGCCGCCTTGGAGACGGGAAGGCGGGTCAAAGCTTCCATCAGCGCGGCGTCCGCGGTTTCCGCATCGGCAGGCGGCGCCTCGCCCGGCGGGCCGACGACGATCACGATCTCTCCGCGCGGCGGCGCTTCGGCGTAGCGTTCGGCAAGCTTGGATAGCGTGCCCGTCACGCATTCCTCGAACTTCTTGGTGATTTCGCGGGCGACCGCCGCCTCGCGATCGCCGAGCCCCTCGGCCAGGGCGGCGAGCGTGGCGCCGAGCCGCGGCCCGCTTTCATAGAGGACGAGGGTCGCGCGCACTGCCGCGACCTCGGCGATCGCCTCGGCACGGGCATGCTGCTTGGGCGGCAGGAAACCCAGGTAGAAGAAGCGGTCGGTCGGCAACCCCGCCAGCGTCAGCGCCGCGATTGCCGCGCACGGCCCCGGCACCGTCACCACCAGATGGCCCGCCGCCCGCGCGTCGCGGACCAGCTTGTAGCCGGGGTCCGAGATCAGCGGCGTGCCCGCGTCGGACACCAGAGCCACCGCTTCCTGCGCCATGCGCGCGACGAGTCCGGGGCGAACGCCCTCGGCATTATGGTCGTGATAGGGGATCATCGGCCGCTTGGTGCCGATGTGGCGAAGCAGCCCCGCGGTGACGCGACTGTCCTCCACGGCAATCACGTCGGCGGACGAAAGGATCGTCGCTGCGCGGGGGGACAGGTCGCCGAGATTGCCGATCGGGGTCGCGACGATGTAGAGGCCGGGGGAGAGTGGTGCGATCATCAGGGGAATGTCATGGCAGAGGCGGCGACCGTACCGCAATGGACGCGTCGGCTGATCCGCACGGCGGCAGTCGCAGGAGCGCTCATGCTGGCAGGGTGCCAGACGCTGGTTCCGCGGGGTGTTCCCGACCGGGGACCGCCCCCGCCCAAGGAGCAGCCCACCCAGGGAACCGGCCAGGAAACGATTCAGGCGGGTATCCCGGAGGACAAGCAGCGCCACCGCGTCGCGCTGCTGGTGCCGCTCACCGGCCCGAACGCCGGGGTGGGGCAGAGCCTCGCCAACGCGACTCAGCTGGCGTTGCTCGACTCGCGCAGCGAACAGGTCCGGATCACCACCTATGACACTGCGCCCGGCGCCGCCGCGGCGGCGCAGCGCGCCCTGGCGGAGGGCAACCGCCTGATCCTCGGGCCGCTGCTGGCGGACGATGTCCGCGCGGTCGCGCCGATCGCCAAGCGCGCCGGCGTGCCGGTGCTCAGCTATTCCAACGACATTACGGTCGCCGGCAACGGTGCCTATGTGATGGGCTATTCGCCGTCCCAGTCGATCGGGCGCGTGGTCAATTATGCCAAGCAGACCGGCATCACGAGCTTTGCCGGGCTGGTCCCCTCGGGCGTCTATGGGCAGCGCGCCTCGACCGCGTTCCTGCGCGCCGTCGAAAGCGCGGGCGGCCAGGTCGTCTCGCTCCAGACGTACAACCGCGGCAACGGCGGCATTGCGGCGGCGGTAACCCGCCTTCCCAAGAACTCGCCCTATCAGGCGATCCTGATCGCCGACAGCGCAGGGACGGCGGCCACCGCCGTGCCGCTGCTGCGCAAGGAAGCCGCCGACGCGCGCGTGCTCGGGACCGAGCTGTGGAACACCGACGCGGCCGCGCTCAACAAGCCGGCGCTCAACGGCGCCTGGTTCGCCAGCGTCTCCGACGGCCTCTACCGGCAATATGCGACCAAGTACCGCGCCCGCTTCGGCACGGCGCCGTACCGCCTGTCGAGCCTGGGCTATGATTCGGTGCTGCTCACCATCCGCATCGCGCGCGACTGGAAGCTGGGCAGCCCGTTCCCGGAGTCGAAGCTGACGGACAGCGGCGGTTTTGCCGGTCTCGACGGCGCGTTCCGCTTCGGCCGCGACGGCATCGCCGAGCGCGCGCTGGAGGTACAGGAAGTCCGCAACGGCGCGACCGTCACGGTCTCGCCGGCACCGCGCACCTTCGAATAAGGCCATAGGGGCTCCGGCCGTGGCCGGAGCCCCTCAGTCGCCTGCGACAGTCCGAAGGATCGCGTCGAGCAGCGGCATGCCTGCCGCCGTGACCGCCAGCCGGTCGCCCGCATGGGTGACGAGGCCCTGCGCGGCGAGGCGCTCGATCGCGTCCAGCTTCACCACCGAAGCGATGGTCGTGTGGCCGAGCGCCGCGACGCGTGCCAGGTCGATCCCCTCGCCCATGCGCAGCCCCATCACCAGCGCCTCGGTCACGCGCTCGGCGGGCGTCAGCGCAACTTCGCTTTCGGCGCCATGGCCGTTGCGCTCGACTGCCGTCAGCCAGTTCTCGGGCTTCTTGCGGCGGAAGGTCGCGATGCCGTCGCGCCGCCCGTGCGCACCCGGACCGACGCCCGCATAGTCGCGGTATCGCCAATAGGTGAGGTTGTGGCGGCTCTCCGCCCCCGGCCGGGCATGGTTGGACACTTCGTAGAGCGGTAATCCGGCGGCGCGGGTCCGTGACTGCGTCGTCTCCCACAGGTCGGCGGCAAGGTCTTCGTCGGGCAGCGTCAGTTCGCCCTTCGCCGCCAGCGTCGCAAAGCGCGTGCCCGGCTCGATAGTCAGCTGGTAGAGCGACAGATGCTCCGTGCCGAAGCCGAGCGCGCGGTCGAGTTCGGCCTCCCACTGCGCCACGCTTTGCCCGGGCCGCGCATAAATGAGGTCGAAGCTCACTCGCTGGAAATGGCGTTGGGCCGTGGCCAGCGCGGCCAGCCCCTCGTCGACACCATGCGCCCGCCCGAGGAATCCGAGCGCCGCATCGTCCAGCGCCTGCAGCCCCAGCGACACGCGATTGACGCCAGCCGCCGCCAGATCGGCAAAGCGTGCGGCCTCGACTGACGAGGGATTTGCCTCGAGCGTGATCTCGATACCGGGCTCGGCGGCCCAGGCCTGCGTCGCCGCCTCGATCACGGCGGCGACGGTAGCGGGCGGCATCAGCGAGGGGGTGCCGCCGCCGAAGAAGATCGAGGCCAGTCGCCGGCCGGGAAGGCGCACCGCCTCATAGGCGAGGTCGGCGAGCAGCGCGTCGCGCCACGCCTGTTGGTCGACCGCCTCCCGGACATGGCTGTTGAAGTCGCAATAAGGGCATTTCGAGACGCAGAACGGCCAGTGGACGTAGAGCGCCAGCGGGGCATCGGATGAGGTTTGTTCCGCGGACATCACTGCCCCATATGGTGCGCATGCGAACGAGGCAAAATATCCTGTTGGCGGCGTTGATGGCGCTTGCCGCCTGCTCCTCCCCCGAGACGGCCGAGCGGGTGGTCGAACCGCGCGGATTCAAGGGGACGGCCCCCCGCGGAACCGCGCTGATGCGCCAGGCCATGCAGCAGGGGCATGATGCGGCGCGGGCCGAGGTCGGGCTGCCGCCGCTGGTCTGGTCGGATGCGCTGGCGGATGGTGCCCGCACCTATGCCCAGACGCTGGCCAAGACGGGGCGCTTCGAACATTCCCCGGAGTCGCTGGCGGCGAATCGCGTCGGCGAGAACCTGTGGACCGGTACGCGCGGCGCCTATCGCTTTGACGAGATGATCGGCCACTGGCGCGGGGAGAAGCGGGATTATCTGCACCTGCCGGTGCCCAATTTCTCGCGCACCGGGAAATGGCAGGACGTCGCCCATTACGGGCAGCTCGTGTCGCGCCGGACGCTGCGCTACGGCTGTGCCTTCGCGAGTAACAAGCGCGACGACTATCTGGTCTGCCGCTACGATCCGCCCGGCAACCTGGTGGGGTCCACCGTCTACTGACGGCGGCGGATGCACCGGGCACCCGCCGCCCGCAGGATTACAGGACCGCCGCGACCATCTGGCGAAAGGCGTCGGCGCGATGGCTCATCGCATGCTTCTGCGCGGGCTCGATCTCGCCAAAGGTCTGATCCATGCCGTTCGCCACGAACATCGGGTCATAGCCGAAACCGCGATCTCCGCGCGGAGGCCAGACCAGCGTGCCGTCGACCCGGCCCTCGAACCATTCGACATGCCCGTCCGGCCAGGCAAGTGCGAGCGCGCACACGAAATGGGCAGCGCGGCTGACGTCGGGGCCGAGTGCGGCCAGCCGCTCCTCCACCCGGCGCATCGCCAGGTCGAAATCCTTGCCGTCGCCGCCCCAGCGTGCCGAGAAAATGCCGGGCTCGCCGCCCAGCGCCTCGACGCACAGGCCGCTGTCGTCCGCCAGCGCCGGGAAACCCGACAGGTCGGCGGCCTGCAGCGCCTTCAGCTCGGCATTGGCGACAAAGGTCGTGCCAGTCTCTTCGGGCTCCGGCAGGTCGAGCGCGCTCGCTGAAACCGGCTCGATGCCATGGGGGCCGAGCAGTTCGGCGATCTCGCGCACCTTGCCGGGGTTGTGGCTGGCGATCACCAGCTTGCCGGGGGCAAGCTTGCGGATCGCCTGCGGCTCGCGACCTTCGCCGCTCACCGGCCGGCGGCCTTCAGCTGGGCGGCAAAGATCTCGCCGCAGCCGATCCGGGCGAGGCGCAGCAGCCGCAGCAGCGCTTCCTCGTCATAACAGGCGCCCTCGGCCGTCGCCTGAACCTCGGCGATGTTGCCGTCGCTGGTCAGCACGAAATTGGCATCGGCGTCGGCCGCCGAATCCTCGGGGTAATCGAGGTCGAGCACCGGCGTGCCTTCATAGATGCCGCAGCTGACGGCGGCGACCTGGCGCGAGATCGGATCGGCGGTCAGCTTGCCTGCCGCCAGCAGCCCGTCGACCGCCAGCCGCAGCGCTACCCAGGCGCCGGAGATCGCGGCGGTGCGGGTGCCGCCATCCGCCTGGATCACGTCGCAGTCGATCGTGATCTGGCGCTCGCCCAGCGCCTTCAGGTCGCAAACAGCGCGCAGCGAGCGGCCGATCAGCCGCTGGATTTCCTGCGTACGGCCGGACTGCTTGCCCTTGGCCGCTTCACGGCTGCCGCGGGTGTGGGTGGCGCGCGGCAGCATGCCGTATTCGGCCGTGACCCAGCCTTCGCCCTTGCCGCGCAGGAACGGCGGCACCCGCTCTTCGACGGATGCGGTGACCAGCACCTTGGTCTCGCCAAAGCCGATCAGCACCGAACCTTCGGCGTGGCGGGTGAAGTTCGGCTGGATGGAGATGGTGCGCATTTCGTCGGGGGCGCGGCCGGATGGGCGCATGGGTTCATTCTCCTGCAAGATCGTTGCGGGCACCTAGACTGCCGACGGGCGTTTCGCCAGTCCGCGCAAGGGAGGGACGAGACTTGATCCGATTGACGATCGTGGCGGGGGCGGCACTGGCCCTTGCGGCATGTACCCCAAATGGCGGCGGTGCCGCATCGGCTGGCAGCGACGCTGCAACGGCAGGAGAGACGATCCGGCTGGAGACGGGACGCTGCTTCGGGGCGTGCCCGGTCTATAGCGTGACGGTGCGTCCGGACGGCACGGGCACGTTCGTGGGACAGCAGTTCACCGCCGTCACGGGGAGCCGCGACTTCACGCTCACGCCCGCCCAGTATCGCGCCTTCGCCGCTCGTCTGGCGCCGTATCGACCGACGGAAGGCGAGCAGCGCTATGCGCCCGGGTCTCCGCTCTGCCCGACCTATGCCACCGACATGTCCTCGATCGATGTGAGTTGGTCGGGCGGCGCCGGTGGGACGCGGAACCTGTATTTCTACCTCGGTTGCGTCAGCGAGGACCGGCCGGACGCACGCACCGCGCTGCGGACGGCGCCGGAACTGCTGCCGATCGCGGCGTTCATCGGCGAGCGTCCCGTCGGCCGCTGAAGCGCAGGCGTGCCAAGGCCGTTCCGATTCCCTGTGCAACTTCCTACATAGGTGCCATGAACCCACCCATTACCGAGTTGACCGACCGCGCGCGTGACGTGTTTCGCACGGTGGTGGAATCCTATCTGGAATCCGGCCTCCCCGTCGGCTCGCGCACCATTTCCCAGAGGTCGGGGCTGAAGCTTTCCGCCGCCTCCATCCGCAACGTCATGCAGGATCTGGAAGAGGCGGGGCTGCTTGCCGCGCCGCATACCAGCGCCGGGCGCATGCCGACCGACCAGGGCCTCCGCCTGTTCGTCGATGGCATGATGCACGTGATGGAGCCCTCGGCACAGGAACGCGCCGCGATCGAGGCGCAGGCGAGCATCGCCGGATCGGTCGAGGAGGCGCTTGCCGGTACCACCGCCGCGCTTTCCGGCCTGTCTTCCTGCGCGGGCATGGTGATGGTGCCCAAGCGCGACGTGGTGATGCGGCAGTTCAGCTTCGCTCCGCTCGGGCACGACCGCGCGCTTGCCGTGCTGGTCGGCTCGGACGGTTCGATCGAGAATCGCGTTGTCGAGCTGCCCCCCGGCATGACTGCGTCGGCGCTTACGGAGGCGTCCAATTATCTCACCGCGCGGCTCGGCGGGCAGACGCTTGCCGATGCCCGCGCCGGCATTGAGCAGGAGATCCAGGCCGAGCGGGCCGCGCTGGACGAAGCGGCGCGCACCCTGGTGTCGCGAGGCCTCGCCCTGTGGAGCGAGGATGGTGACCGACGCCCGGTGCTGATCGTGCGGGGACAGGCGCGGCTGCTCGATCCGTCCGCTGCCGCCGACCTCGACCGCGTCCGCCAGCTGCTCGACGAGCTGGAGGGCAAGGAGGAGATCGCGCGCCTGCTGGTTTCGGCGAGCGAGGGCGATGCCGCCCGCATCTTCATCGGTTCGGAGAACAAGCTGTTCGCGCTTTCCGGCTCGTCGGTGATCGCCAAGCCCGTGCGCGCGCTCGACGGCCGCGTCGTCGGTGTGGTGGGCGTGATCGGCCCTGTGCGGTTGAACTACGCGCGAGTCGTGCCCATGGTGGATTTTACCGCTGCAACGCTCACGCGGTTGCTGGCCTGATGTTCGAGAGAAGAGAATGATCCAGGAAGAGAAGACGCCGAACGAGTCCCCGGAAGACCTGCGCGAGGAAACCGCCCAGGAAGCGCCCGAGGTTGCCGAGCACGACCGTGCCGGTGATCTGGAAGCGGAGCTTGCCGAGACCAAGGCGCAGCTCCTCTATGCGCGGGCCGATATCCAGAACGTCCGCCGTCGCGCCGAAAAGGAAGTGGGCGACGCCCGCTCCTATGCGGTGACCGGCTTTGCCCGCGACATCCTCTCGGTCGCAGACAATCTGTCGCGCGCGCTGTCCGCGATCCCCGCCGACCTGCGCGAGGACGAAAAGCTGAAGGGCCTCGTCGTGGGCCTGGAAGCGACCCGGCGGGAGCTGGAGAGCGTCTTCTCGCGCCACGGCATCTCCCGCATCGACGCCGAGGGCGAGGTGCTCGACCCCAACCGCCACCAGGCGATGCTCGAAATCCCGAACGGCGATGTCGAGCCGGGCACGATCGTGCAGGAAATCCAGACCGGCTACATGATCAAGGACCGGCTGCTGCGTCCGGCGCTCGTCGGCGTCGCCAAGAAGCCCGACGCCTGAGCGGGACGGCCGGATAGCGATAGCGCCATGTCTCCGGGCGCGCCCAGCGCGCTGAACCTGCCGCGGTTCGATCACCTCTCCAACCGCCGTGCGATCATCGATCGCGCGGCGCTGGCGGAGGAGCTCGCCGCCCTTGATGTCCCTGACACGGCCGGGCTGCGTCAGGCGGCGAGCATGTTGCTGCGCGACGCGCTCGACCAAGGCCGTGCGGAGATCGAGCGCCGCTTCCTCGAAAAGCCCACCCAGGGCCTGCAGACGGCGGCGGCGGGGGCCTATCTCACCGACCGCGTGCTGCGGCTGCTGCTCGATTTCATCGTCACCCGCCTTCACCCCAACCCCAATCCCACCGCGGGTGAGCGGATGGTGGTGGTCGCGGTCGGCGGATACGGCCGCGGCGAAATGGCGCCGTACTCCGACGTCGACATCGGCTTCCTCACGCCGGGCAAGCAGCCGCCCTGGTGCGAGCAGGTCATCGAATCGATGCTGTACGCGCTCTGGGACATCGGCCTGAAGGTCGGGCATTCGTCCCGTTCGCTGGACGAGATGATCCGCCAGTCCCGCGCCGATCACACGGTCCGCACCGCGCTTCTGGAGGGCCGATTCCTGTGGGGCGATGCCGCGCTCTATGACGAGGCAGCCGGCCGCTTCCGCGCGGAAGTGCAGGACGACGGCGCCCGCCATTTCGTTGCCGAAAAGCTCGCCGAGCGCGAGGCGCGGCATCGCAAGATGGGCGACAGCCGCTACGTCGTCGAACCCAATGTGAAGGAGGGCAAGGGCGGTCTGCGCGATCTCCACGCGCTCTTCTGGATCGGCAAGTTCGCCTATGGCGTGCGCCGCGCGGCCGAACTGGTCGACCACGGCCTGTTCACGCCGCAGGAATATCGCCAGTTCCAGCGCGCCGAGAACTTCCTGTGGGCGGTGCGCTGCCACCTGCACCTGATCGCCGGCCGCGCCGAGGAGCGGCTGACCTTCGACGTTCAGCGCCAGATCGCGGAGCGGATGCGCTACGCCGACCGGCCGGGCAAGTCGAAGGTCGAGCGGTTCATGCAGTTCTATTTCCTGCAGGCAAAGCGCGTCGGCTATCTCAGCGGGCTGTTCCTAGCCCACCTGGACGAGACGTTTGCGGGTCGCGGGCGCCGCTTCGGCCTGCCGCAGCTCCGGCGCCGGCCCAGCCGGCTCAAGGGCTTCGTGCTCGACCGCGGGCGGCTGGCGCTGCCGCATGACCGCTTCTTCGTCGAGGATCCGGTTCGCCTGGTCGAGATCTTTGCGCTGGCCGATCTGCACGCGGTGGAGGTGCATCCGCTTGCGATGCGGGCGGCGGCACGCGACGCCCATCTCATCACCGATCACCGCCGTGATCCGCGTGCCAACGCCCTGTTCCTCGATGTGCTGACGTCGCCGCGGACGCCGGAAAAGGTGCTGCGCTGGATGAGCGAGGCCGGGGTGCTCGGCCGGCTGGTTCCGGACTTCGGCCGCGTCGTCGCCCAGATGCAGTTCGACATGTACCACCATTATACGGTGGACGAGCACACCATCCGCGCGATCGGGCTGCTCAACCAGATCGAACGCGGCGAACTGGCGCAGGACCACCCGCTCTCCACGGCGCTGTTCCCCGGCGTCGTCCAGCGACGTGCGCTCTATGTCGCGGTGTTCCTGCACGACATCGCAAAGGGGCGGAACGGTGACCATTCCATCCTGGGCGCTGCCGTCGCGGAACGGCTCTGCCCGCGCTTCGGCCTGACCGCGGCAGAGACGGAAACCGTGGCCTGGCTGGTTCGCTACCACCTGCTGATGTCCGCCACCGCGTTCAAGCGCGACCTCTCCGACTTCAAGACCATCCTCGATTTTGCCGAGGTGGTGCAGAGCCCGCAGCGGCTGCGCATGTTGTTGATCCTGACCATCGTCGACATTCGCGCGGTGGGGCCGGGGGTCTGGAACGGCTGGAAACGCCAGCTCCTGAGCACGCTTTTCGACTCCGCCGAGGAAGTGCTGCGCCTGGGGCACAAGCAGCGCGGCCGTGGCGAGCGGATCGCCGCCAAGCAGCAGTCGCTGCAGCAGGCGCTCGGCTGGGACGATGGTCGCATGGCCACGCTGGTGGGCCAGTTGCCCGAAGCCTATTGGGTGGCGGAGCCGCTCGACGTGCTGGAGCGGAACGCGCGGCTGATGGACGGGGCGGGGGACTGCCCGCTCGCGATCGATGCGGTGGCCGATCCGGAACGGGATGCGACGCTGGTGACGGTCCATGCCGCCGACCACCCCGGCCTGTTCTACCGCATCGCCGGTGCGATCCACGCGGCGGGCGGCAACATCATCGACGCGCGCATTCACACCACCCGGACCGGCATGGCGTTGGACAATTTCCTGGTCCAGAACCCGCAGGGTGGCCGCTTCGACGAGGCGGGGCAGCTCGACCGGCTCCGCACCGCGATCACCGACTCGCTCGCGAATCGTGCACGGCTGACGGAGCGGCTGTCGGCCAAGCCGCTCCAGCACCCGCGCGCCGGCGCCTTTTCGATCACGCCCAACGTGCTGATCGACAATCAGGCGTCGAACCGCTTCACCGTGGTGGAGGTCAACGCCCGGGACCGGCCCGCGCTGCTCCACCATCTCGCCCACGCGCTGTTCCAGTCGAAGGTGACGATCCACTCCGCCCATGTCGCCACCTTTGGCGAGCGCGCGGTGGATACCTTCTACCTCACCGACCTCACCGGGGACCGCATCACCGCCCCCGCCCGCATCCGCGCGCTGGAAATGCGGCTGCTGGAAGCGGCAGGGGGGTCGGTCGACGCAGTGGCGGCGTAGCGAAGCCCCTCACACGAACATCAGGAACAGGAGCCACATGGAGAGGAGGGCAAAGCCGATCCGATGTGCCCAGGGATTTCGCCAGAACATCAGCACGATCGGAATCCCCAGCCGCGGACCGTAGACGGCCCCTGCAAACAGAAAATAGTCCAGAAGGCTGGGAGCCGTGACTAGGATGATGTTGTAGGTCGCGCTCACGAGGGGCGGGACCAGCAAGGTGCCCAGGATGACATGGCGCTGGCCGAAGTAATGCGCTTCCAGCGATCCGCCTTCCTGCAGATCGCCTGGAAACATCGCGTGGCTGACGAAGATGTACGGAAGTGCCATCGCCATGGAGACTAGCATTTCCCACGGGCCCATCGTCAGGTTGTCCCGGGCATTCCAGAACGATCCCCATTGCTGGGCTACGGCAAGGAGGATGAACAGTCCCAACAGCGGAGGGACGATCCCGATCGTCCAATTGCCCCGCCGCCGCCATGTATCCGCAAAGCTGGACGTGACGTTTGCGACGGCCAGGCCAAGAAGCAGCCCGTAGAACGAGAATAGAAACTCGAAACCATTCATGATGCCTTCCCCCCGGACTGCGTAGATCGCGGCTACGGCAGGCACTATGCCGCTGCAACTTCTAAACGTCAGGGGCGGTGATCATGGCAGGGCTGGGGACTTGACCTTGTGCTACCCGCAAAGCCGGGGCCCAGCGGGGGGCATGGCTTTTCTACACAAACGAAAACGGGCGACGAAAACCGCCGCCCGCTGTCGTTGTTGGCTGAAGTCGCCGTGCTTACTTGGGTGCGAGCACCATCAGCATCTGGCGGCCTTCCATGCGCGGATAGGCTTCGACCTTGCCGATCTCGGCCACGTCCTGCTGCACGCGCTGGAGCAGCTGCATGCCGAGCTGGCCGTGCGAGAGCTCGCGACCGCGGAAGCGCAGCGTGATCTTGACCTTGTCGCCTTCGCCCAGGAAGTCGTGGATCTTCTTCATCTTCGTATCATAATCATGATCGTCGATGTTCGGACGCATTTTGATCTCCTTGATCTCCTGCGTCTTCTGGGTCTTACGGGCGATGTTCGCCTTCTTCTGCGCCTCGTACTTGAACTTGCCTACGTCCAGGAACTTGGCGACGGGCGGGTCCGCGTTCGGCGAGACCTCGACCAGATCGAGCCCGACCTCCGCGGCCTGCTCGATTGCCTCGCGCGTATACATCACACCCAGATTCTCGCCGTCCTGGTCGATCACGCGGACCTTGGGCGACTGGATGAATTCGTTGAAACGCGGGCCGTTCATCGGCGGGGGCGCCATCGGGCGGCGCATCGTGGGCGGACGGATAGGTGTAGCTCCTTGAGGTTGTAACGAGTCTCTATGTAGGGGACGCGGACGCCCGTGAAAAGTTCACTCGCGCCGAACTTGCTTCAAAAGACGCCGATTGCTGTACGGTAAACCACGTAGGAGGCGTTTCTCAACGCCCCCTCGTCGCTTAACTCCGGCGCAGGTCCGGTGCCACGGCCTCGGCGGTCAGCATCGCGACCGCTTCGTCCAGGCTCAGCATCTGCTGGCCCTGGCTGCCCAGGCGGCGCAGCGCGACGGTGCCTTCCTCCGCCTCGCGCTTGCCGACCACCAGCAGGTTGGGGACCTTGGCCAGCGAATGCTCGCGGACCTTGTAGTTGATCTTCTCGTTGCGAAGGTCGGTCTCGACCCGCAGGCCCGCCGCCTTCAGCTTGGCGACCACTTCCTGCGCGTAAGGATCGGCGTCCGAGACGATGGTCGCGACCACCGCCTGCACCGGTGCGAGCCACAACGGGAACCGACCCGCATGATGCTCGATCAGGATGCCCAGGAAGCGCTCGAACGTGCCCAGGATGGCGCGGTGGAGCATGACCGGGCGGTGACGATTGCCGTCCTCGCCCACATAGCTCGCGTCGAGTCGCTCCGGCAGAACCCGGTCCGACTGGATAGTGCCGACCTGCCAGGTGCGGCCGATCGCGTCGGTGAGGTGGAATTCCAGCTTGGGCGCATAAAAGGCACCTTCGCCTTCCAGCTCCTCGAAGTTCGCCTTGATCTCGTCCGACAGGCCGGATGCCAGCACCGCACGGCGCAGCTCGTCCTCGGCGACGTCCCACATCGCGTCGCTGCCGAAGCGCTTTTCCGGGCGCAACGCCAGCTTCACGGCATAGTTGTCGAAGCCCAGGTCGCGGTACACGCTGTCCAGCAGCTCGCAGAATTTGCGGACCTCGTCGACCAGCTGGTCCTCGCGCACGAAGATATGCGCGTCGTCCTGGGTGAACTGGCGCACGCGCATGATGCCGTGCAGCGCGCCGTGCGGCTCGTTGCGGTGGCAGCAGCCGAACTCGGCCATGCGGATGGGCAGGTCGCGGTAGGATTTGATCCCCTGGCGGAAGATCAGGACGTGCGCCGGGCAGTTCATCGGCTTGAGCGCCATCAGGTCGGCATCGCCCGAGATCACCGCGCCCTCGTCCTCGGTGTTCGGGACTTCGTCGGGCACGACGAACATGTTCTCGCGATACTTGCCCCAGTGGCCGGACTGCTCCCACTGGCGCGCGTCCATCAGCTGGGGGGTCTTCACCTCCTCATAGCCCGCCGCATCCAGCCGGCGACGCATATAGGCCTCCAGCTGGCGCCACATGATGTAGCCCTTGGGGTGCCAGAACACGGAGCCCTGCGCCTCCGACTGGAGGTGGAACAGGTCCATCTCCGCGCCGATCTTGCGATGGTCGCGCTTGGCGGCTTCCTCCAGCCGGGTGAGGTGCTGTTCAAGCTGCTTCTTGTTGAGCCAGCCGGTGCCATAGATGCGGCTCAGCATCGCGTTCTTCTGGTCGCCGCGCCAATAGGCGCCCGACACCCGCGTCAGCTTGAACGCCTGCGGATCGAGCTTGCCGGTCGATTCGAGGTGCGGCCCGCGGCACATGTCGAGCCACGCGTCGTCGCCCTTGCCGGCGCGATAGACGGTCAGCTCCTCATGGTCGGGCAGTTCCGCGGCCCACTCCGCCTTGAACGTCTCGCCCTTTTCACGCCAGCGCGCGATCAGTGCCTCGCGGGTCCAGACTTCGCGGATCAGCGGCTGGTTCTGCGCGATCACGCGGCGCATCTCCTCCTCGATCGCGGGCAGGTCCTCCTCGGTGAAGGGCCGGTCCTTGGGCGCGAAGTCATAGTAGAAGCCGTCGTCGGTCGAGGGCCCGAAGGTGATCTGCGTCCCCGGGAACAGGTTCTGCACCGCCTCGGCGAGCACATGGGCATAGTCGTGGCGCGCAAGCTCCAGCGCGTCCGCTTCGTCCTTGGCCGTCAGCAGCGCGAGGTTCGCGTCGCCCTCGAACGGGCGCTGCAGGTCGCGCAGCTCGCCATCGACGCGCGCGGCGATCGCTGCCTTGCGAAGGCCGGGCCCGATCGCCTGCGCGATGTCCGCGGGGGTAGTCCCCGGCGCTACCTCGCGGACGGAACCGTCGGGCAGCGTGATGCGGAACATAGCGGACATGGGATCACTTCTCAGCTGGTTGGATAGACCACGGCCAATGTCGTGGTCCGGCTCCCATAGACAAGTCGCACGCGTTGGTCACCTGTGACGGCGGGGTCCGTGGCACAAAGCCGGGTCTCATTCATTGTTGCGGCTGAAACGGTGCCGCAGCACGCCCATATCGGGCGGTGCGGTCCTGCCGGACCCCGAAATCCCGAACCTCAAGGAACGTTCATGCCGAGCAACGCCAAAGCCTTTGCGGCCCAATCCGCCGAGTCCCCGCTGGCTCCCTTCCACTTCGATCGGCGTGACCCGGGCCCGCGCGACGTGGCGATCGAGATTCAGTTCTGCGGCGTCTGCCACTCCGACCTCCATACCGTGCGCGGCGAATGGGGCGGCACGCTCTACCCGTGCGTGCCCGGGCATGAGATCGTCGGCCGCGTGACCGCCGTCGGCAGCGAGGTGACCAAGTTCAAGGCCGGCGACACCGCCGGCGTCGGCTGCATGGTCGACAGCTGCGGCGAATGCCCCTCCTGCCGCGAGGGCGAGGAGCAATATTGCGAGACCACCGGCTTCGTCGGCACCTACAACGGCCCGGACCCGGTGTTGGGCGGCCACACCTTTGGCGGCTATTCCGACCACATCGTCGTCGACGAAGGCTTTGTGCTGAAGGTAGGCCACCACGCGGACGATCTTGCCGCCGTCGCGCCGCTCCTGTGTGCCGGCATCACCACCTATTCGCCGCTCAAGCACTGGAAGGTGGGCCCGGGTCAGAAGGTCGGCATCGTCGGCCTGGGCGGCCTCGGCCACATGGGCGTGAAGATCGCCGCCGCGATGGGCGCGGAAGTCTATGTGTTCAGCACCTCGCCGAACAAGCGAGAGGATGCCAAGCGCCTGGGCGCCGTCGAGCTGATCGTGTCCAAGGACGCGGACGCGATGGCGGAGCATGTCGGCAGCTTCGACTTCATCCTGAACACGGTCGCGGCCAGCCACGACCTCGACCAGTTCCTGAACCTGCTCAAGCGCGACGGCACCATGACGCTGGTGGGCGTGCCGGAAGAGCCGCATCCCTCGCCGTCGGTCGGGGCGCTGGTGTTCCGTCGCCGCTCGCTCGCCGGCTCGCTGATCGGTGGCATCGCGGAGACGCAGGAGATGCTCGACTTCTGCGCCGAGCACGGCCTGACCGCCGACATCGAGATGATCGACATCCAGGACATCAACACCGCGTTCGAACGCATGGTGAAGAGCGACGTGAAGTACCGCTTCGTCATCGACATGCAATCGCTCAAGCAGGCGGCCTAACCGTCCGGGCGGGGTGCGCAGCGCGGCGCATCCCGCCTCGGTTCAGCTCGCGCCGAACGGCACCACCATGTTGCCGTGCGCGTGGCCGATCGCGGCGCGTCCCAGATAGGGTACGCCCAGCACGCCCGACCAGCGCGTCATGATCTCGTCCAGCGTCTCGCCGAATTCGCCGTTTTCGGGAACGTCCGTCACCTGGCCCAGCCGGATGCCGGCAAGCCCATGCAACTGGGTGGCGTTGCCGACCGTGAACATCATCCGGTCGATGCGATAGATCGCCTCGGACACTTCCTCGATATAGAGCACATGGTCGGTGAGGTCCGGCAGCCAGGGCGTGCCCACCAGCGCGTCGAGAATGGCAAGGTTGAAGGCCGCGGCCGGCCGGCCGCCGAGGCCGGGCTCCAGCACATGCGGGTCGCGGTTCACCAGCCACGCCAGCGCACGCCCGACAGAAGCACCGGCATCCGATCGGCCAATGTCGATCGGCATCGGCCCGTGAACGGGGTGGCCGATGCGCCGCGCATAGAGCGCCCCCAGCAGGAACCCCATGTCGGAATAGCCGAGATAGGTCTTGGCGCCGGCTGCCCGGTTCAACTGCGGCATCACCGCGCCCAGGATGCGGTTCGATCCATAGCCGCCGCGCGCAAACCAGATCGCGTCGAAGCCGGGATCGTTGGCAAATTCCAGGAAGGCCGCCGCGCGCACCGCATCGCTTCCGGCGAAATGCCCGTCTTCCAGGAAGCATTGCGGATGCACCACCAGGTCGACTTGCGGAAAGGTGATCGCCGCGAACGCCTGCACCCGCGCTGCCGCTTCCGGCGTGATGGCGCGGGCAGGGGCGACGATTCCGATGCGCATGAACTGCCTTTCGCCAACGCCGGACTGTCTCCGGCCGAGCGCCAGTGGCTTGCCCCCCGGCCGCCCCGCCGATAGCGCGGAGAAATGGACCACGGCAAATCCTTCTTCCTCGTCGGCATCGGCGGCAGCGGCATGCTGCCCCTCGCAACCATCCTCGCCCGACGTGGCGCGACGGTCGCGGGTTCCGACCGGGCGCTCGACAACCCGGCGCTGGCGGCGAAGTTCGCTGCCCTGCGCGCACAGGGGATCGCGCTCTACCCGCAGGACGGCAGCGGCATCACCTCCGCCGACCAGACGGTCGTCGCCTCCGCCGCGGTCGAGGCGACGGTCGCCGACATGGTCGCTGCCGACCGGTTGGGCGCACCGCGCATGACCCGCCCGCAGCTTCTCGCCGAACTGTTCAACGCCAGTCCGCTCGGCATCGGCGTCGCCGGCACCAGCGGCAAGTCGACCGTCACCGGCATGATCGCCTGGATTCTGCACGCCACCGGCCGCGATCCGACGGTGATGAACGGCGCGGTGATGAAGAATTTCGTGTCCCCTGACACGCCCTTCGCCAGCGCGCTGGTGGGCAGCGGCGATGCGTTCGTGAGCGAAGTGGACGAGAGCGACGGCTCCATCGCCTTCTACCGTCCGCGCATCGCGGTGCTGAACAACGTCAGCCTCGACCACAAGACGCTGGAGGAGCTGCGCACGCTTTTCGGCGGCTTCGCCGATCGCGCACAGACGGCCGTGATCAATGTGGGCGACCTGGAGTCGGCGGCGCTCGCCGCCGCCGTCCCTTCACCCAAGCTGCTGAGCTTTGCGGTGGAGGCACCTGCCGACCTGTCGGCGGAAGCGCTGGCGCCCGAGCCGTTCGGCATCGCGTTCGACCTTGTCGCCGCGGGCCAACGCCGGAGGGTGCGGCTGGGCGTGCCCGGCCGCCATAATGTCGCCAATGCGCTCGCGGCGATCGGTGCGGCGGTGGCCGCCGGCATCGACCGCGACGAAGCCGCCGCCGCGATCGAGGGCTTCGTTGGCCTTAAGCGCCGGTTCGAGCTGGTGGGGGAGGCGAATGGCGTCGCCGTGCTCGATGACTTCGGCCACAACCCCGACAAGATCGGCGCGACGCTGGATACGCTCCACGACTTCCCCGGCCGGCTGCTGCTGCTGTTCCAGCCGCACGGCTATGGCCCGCTGAAGGTGATGCGACGCGAGCTGGTGGCGATGTTCCTTAGCAAGCTGGCGCCCGGCGATCGGCTGGTGCTGCCGGACCCGGTCTATCAGGGCGGCACCGTCGCGCGCGAAGTGACCAGCGCCGACGTCGTCGCCGACTTGGCGGTAGCCGGTGTCGAGGCGCGCCACATCCCCGATCGCGCCGCCGCCGCCGCGCATCTGGTGGCGGAGGCGAAGCCCGGCGACCGCATCGTCATCATGGGCGCCCGCGACGACACGCTCAGCCTGCTGGCTGCCGACATGGTGGAGACGTTGAAAAGCTGACTTGTCGTAATGACAAGCACAGTTGACACGGCTTGTGCCGAATGTCAGGTTCCCTTTACAGAAAGAAAGGGAGCCTTGTCATGAAAGCGTCCAACCCCGCCGTGAAACGCTACACTCGCCGCATGGCGTGGGCGTTCGCGGCCTATGCTGCCGCGCTGTTGGCCGCGAACGCCATCGACCACGGCTATCATCCGCAGGGCGCGAACCTGATCGCCCTGTCGATCCTGCCCGCGCTGCCGATCATCGCCATCATCGCGATCATCGGCCGCTATCTGGTGGAGGAGCGGGACGAGTTCGTCCGCCAGCGCGTGGCCACTTCGATGTTGTTCGGGACCGGGGTGCTGCTG
The DNA here is from genome assembly GCF_049311085.1 of Sphingomonas sp. 3-13AW. Taxonomy (NCBI): domain Bacteria; kingdom Pseudomonadati; phylum Pseudomonadota; class Alphaproteobacteria; order Sphingomonadales; family Sphingomonadaceae; genus Sphingomonas; species Sphingomonas sp. 3-13AW. Next base: position 19,884 of record NZ_JASNVZ010000023.1, read on the forward strand.
GCCACAGGGACGGTGCACAACTTCTTGTCGGGCAGCGGAGCGATCGACCCGATGCCGCGGCTGTGGATATTCCCGCTTTGGTGCTTCAGCTGGGCAGCGGCGCAATGCGTCCTCGCCCTGCGCGACCGCTTTGCGCGTCAGCCGGCATGAAGAACCGCCTGCGTGTGCTGCGCGCCGAGCGCGGCTGGAGCCAGCAGGATCTCGCCGAGCGGCTGGAGGTTTCCCGCCAGAGCGTCAACGCGATCGAGACCGGCCGCTACGACCCCTCGCTCCCGCTCGCCTTCCGCATCGCGGACCTGTTCGAACGATCTATCGAGGAGATCTTCGTCAACCCGGCGCTGGAGGGGGCGGTCGAGGAGTGAGCCGAGTCGCCAAACGGGCGTCGCTTGAGGGGGTGGAGGTTGCCCGCTGGCGGACAGCCTGTCCGGATGTGGACACAAGTCCGACTGTCGATTGCCCGTAAGTATCCGATTACGCACGATTTTCTGCTTTTCGGCAAACTGCGCGACAATGCCCACATGCTAACCAAGTAGCACATACCGGAAAGTGCGTTTTTTGTTCGCGTGACCGCCGAGCCATCGCTCCGCTGTCGCTGGAAGGGTGAGTTCAACATGCGCGTTTCAACCCATAGGACTTCGGGGCAAAACCCCCGGGAACAGGCGAGGCGCAGGCGGACCCGCGGTCCGGCCCTGCTGGTTCTTTACCTGCTCGTGCTCGCAATGGTCACCCCTGGCATCGGCCGCCTGGCTTCGGGGGATCTGTCGCTCGGCAATCGCACCGCGACCCCGTTCCAGATCGCCTTCAGGCTCGACACGGCGGTGTTCGACGCGGACCTCATCATTGGTGCGGAAGGGATGCGGGCTTCGGCCGCGCTCAATCTCGCTGGATCGTAACGCCGCCGGGCGGGCGTGCATCTCCCTCCCGACGGTGAGGTCCGGCAAGGGCACTGCTGCCGCGCGCGGTGCGGGCTGGCTTCACGGCTCGGGCGTCGTGTCCTTCGGGGCGCGACGGGGCTGTCCTACACCCCTCCCGCCGTGGCATGGGGCGGCGATGGCATCCTTCCGCATCTCCCGCCTTCTCCGGCCGCTGCTCCGCGCGGCATCGGGTCGGGCCGCGAAGAAACGGTTTCTCGCCTCAACTTCCTCAACTTTCGCGGTGCACCATGACTGACACAGCTCCTCCCGAGCGTCCGCTCGCGTTCCACCATACGCCCGGCACCGGGCCAACGATCGTGTTCCTGCCGGGCTATGCCTCCGACATGACCGGCAGCAAGGCGCTGGCGATCGAGGCCTGGGCCAAGGCGGAGGGGAGGGCGTTCATCCGCTTTGATTACGGCGGCTGCGGCCAGAGCCCGGGGAGCTTCGAGGAACAGACGCTGGCGCTGTGGCGGGACGATGCGCTGGCGATCATCGACTATGCGGTCGAGGGGCCGGTGGTGCTGGTCGGTTCGTCGATGGGCGGCTGGATCATGCTGCTCGCCGCGCGCGACCGGCCGGATCGGGTCGTGGGGTTGGTCGGCATCGCGCCCGCACCCGACTTCACCGACTGGGGCTTTACCCAGCAGGAGAAGCTGACCCTGCTCACCCAGGGGCGGCTTGAGAAGCCGTCGCCCTATTCGGACCAGCCGACCGTCACCACGCGCGCCTTCTGGAGCTCGGGCGAGGCGAACCGCCTGATGCACGCCGTCATTCCCGTCAATGTGCCGGTGCGGCTGATCCAGGGTCAGGAGGACAAGGACGTGCCGTTCACGCGCACCGTCCACCTCGCCGCGGTGCTGCGTTCAGCCGACGTGCAGACGGTGCTGGTCAAGGATGGCGACCACCGCCTGTCCCGTCCGCAGGATATCGACCTGATCCTGCGCGCGATCCAAGATGTGATTCCCGCCTGATGCTCCTGCCGCTGCTCCTTCTCGCCCAGACCGCGCCTGCTGCTTCGCCGTCCGCGGGGCCGCCGACGCCCGCGCGCAGCAACCGCTATGCCGAGTGCGTCGATCAGGCGCGTCGCGATCCGGCGGCTGCCGAACGCGGCGCCTCGGCTTGGCAGCTGGCGGGCGGCGGCTTCCTGGCGCAGCAGTGCCTGGGCATTGCCTATACCACGCAGCAGCGCTGGGATGCGGCGGCGGCAGCGTTCGAGGCGGCGGCGCGATCGGCGGAGGTCGCAAGGGACCAGCGCTCCGGCAGCTTCTGGGCGCAGTCCGGCAACGCCTGGCTGGCGGCGGGCGATACGGCCAAGGCACAGGCGGCGCTCGATGCGGCGCTGATCGGCGGCACGCTCAGCGGCCTCGATCTGGGGGAGGCGCATCTCGATCGTGCCCGTACCCTGGTTGCCGCAGGCCGGCCGAACGATGCGCGTGCTGATCTTGATCGTGCGCTGGCGCTGGCGGGTGAGGATCCGCTGGCGTGGTTGCTTTCGGCGACGCTCGCGCGGCGCACCGGCGACCTGCTGCGTGCCCGCAAGGACATCACCCGCGCGCTGGCGCTGTCCTCCGACGATGCCTCGGTGCAGCTGGAGGCGGGCAATATCGCCGCGGTCGAGGGGAATGAGGCGGCTGCGCGGGCCGCATGGGAAACCGCCGTACGGATGGCGCCGGGGACTGGCCCCGCTCAGGCTGCCGCCGGTGCGCTCGCGCGGCTCGGCAGCAGCGGCGCTGCTCAGTCGAGGTAGAAGTCGACCGTCGTGACGACGCGCACCTTCTTGAAGGGCGTGTCGGCAACGCCATAGCCCGCCTGCTCGCCGTCGCGTGCCTCGACCGAAAAATAGCCCTGGGTCGCGCTCTTGATGCCGCCGACCCGGGTCTTGCTGTCCTTGGCGAACTGCTCGGCGGCCGCGCGGGCGTCGCGGGTCGCCTCGGCCACCATCGGCGGCTTGATGTCGTTGAGCTTGGTGAAGCTGTAGTTCATGCCGGAGCCTTCCTGCAGCAGCACGCCTTCGCGGACGAGGTCGAACTGGCGGGCGACGGCCTGGCGGGCACGGGGGATGTCGGTCGTACGCAGCTGCAGCCGCTGGCTGATCGTCACGGTCTGGACGCCGTTCATATAGGACTGGCTGACGCCGGCGCCGGCGGCGGCAAGCGCGTCGGGCGGAAAGCCCAGGCTGTCGAAGAAGCGGCGGATGGTCTGCGTGTCTCGGTCGATATCCGCCTGCACCGCCGCGAGGTCGAGGCCCTGCTTGGAGTAGTTGAGCGTCCACACCGCAAGATCGGCGGTGACGTTGCGCTCGGCGAGGCCACGAACGGTCACGGACCGGTCAGCATGATGGGCACGCACCAGCCCGTTGCCGAGCAGATAGCCGCCCAGGATCAGGCCGAACGCCACGATGGCGGCCGCCACCAGCAGCGCCTTGCTGCGTTCCGTCATCCTGCCGCTTTCCATCGCGCGCTCCTGACCCATATAGGCGGAAGCCTATCGTGCCCCGGGCGCGATGAACAGTTGCTGATGACGAACGGGAATCCTCTTCGATGAAGTACTTGCACACCATGATCCGCGTGACCGACCCGGAGGCGACGATCCGCTTCTTCAACGTGCTCGGCCTGCAGGAAACCCGCCGCATCGAGAACGAGCAGGGCCGCTTCACGCTGATCTTTCTGGCCGCGGACGAGGACAGCAACGGTCCGGGCAAGCGCGCCGAGGCAGAGGTGGAGCTGACCTACAATTGGGATCCCGAGGCATATGGCGAGGGCCGCAACTTCGGCCACCTCGCCTACCGCGTGGAGAACATCTACGAGAGCTGCCAGCGGCTGATGGACGCGGGCGTCACGATCAACCGTCCTCCGCGCGACGGCAACATGGCCTTCATCCGCACCCCCGACAACATCTCGATCGAGCTGCTCCAGGCGGGCGACCCGCTGCCGCCGGCCGAGCCGTGGGTGTCGATGCCCAACACGGGTCACTGGTAATGGCCGGGGCGGCGTCTCCGATCGAGGTCGTCCGGCTGCCGGCGCTGTCGGACAACTATGTCTGGCTGCTCCACGATCCCGCCTCTGGCGAGACGGTGGTGGTCGATCCGGCGGAGGCGCCGCCCGTCCTCGATGCACTCGCCGAGCGCGGGTGGACGCTGACGGCGATCTGGAACACCCACTGGCACGGCGACCACACCGGCGGGAACGCCGGACTGAAGGAAGCAACCGGCGTGCCGGTGTTCGCGCCGGCGGCGGAGGCTGCCAAGATCCCGACGCTGGACCATCCGCTCCGCGAGGGCGACCAGCTGCGGATCGGCGACCATGTCGCGACCGTGATGGAGGTGCCCGCGCATACCGCCGGCCACATCGCCTTCTGGTTTGCCGAGGATGCGCTGCTGTTCAGTGGGGACATGTTGTTCGCGATGGGTTGCGGCCGGTTGTTCGAGGGCACGGCAGAGCAGATGTACGCCGCCATGCGCCGGTTCGAGGCGCTGCCGGATGCGACCCGGGTGTTCTGCGGGCATGAATATACCCAGTCCAACGGCCGCTATGCCCTGGCCGCCGAGCCGGGCAACACCGCGATCGCGGAGCGGATGGTCGAGGTCGACCGGTTGCGCGCGGCGGGGGAGGCGACGGTTCCGACGACGATCAGCCTGGAGCGTGCAACCAATCCCTTCCTGCGTGCGTCGTCCGTGCAGGAGCTTGCCGAGCGCCGGCAGGCCAAGGACAGCTTCCGCGGATAAGCGCGTCGAGAACCGCGCCCGGGCGGAGAGGAGGACGGCGATGAACCGCTGGACGTTGATGTTGGCAGCCACCGCATTGCTGGGCGGCTGCGCGACCGCGGTCGACGAGGCCAAGCGCCAGGCGGCCGGGGAGCGGGAACTGGCCAAGGCGCTGGAGGGCTATACCCCCGGGCGCACGCTCAACTGCATCGACCCGAGCTTTGCCGGCGCGCCGCAGATGGTCGGCGACTCGCTGCTCTACCGGCCCGTCGGGGGCACGATCTACCGCAACGTCGTGCAGCCGAACTGCCCGGCGTTCCGCGGCGACCAGATCGTCGTCGCCGAGCTCTATGGCTCCCAGGTCTGCCGCAACGACCGCTTTCGGCTGGTGCAGCGTGGCGGCGGGAGCATCCCGTCCGCCTATTGCCGGTTCGGCTCGTTCGTCGAGTACAAGAAGAACCGCTGAGCGCCGGCCCGCCGGGGAGGCGGGCCGGCCCCCAGTTACAGCACGTAGCGGCTGAGGTCGGTGTTGCGGGCGATGCCGGCGAGCTGCCTTTCCACATAGGGAGCGTCGACCACCAGCGTCTCGCCACGGCGATCCTCCGCGTCGAAGCTCACTTCCTCCAGCAGCTTTTCCATCACCGTCTGCAGGCGGCGGGCGCCGATATTCTCGACCTCGCCATTCACCTCGGCGGCGATCCGGGCGATCGCGCGGATGGCGTCGGGGGTGAAGTCGACGGTGACGCCTTCCGTGCCGATCAGCGCCTTGTACTGCTGCGGCAGCGAGGCGGTGGTGTCGGACAGGATCGACACGAAGTCATCCTCGGTCAGGCCCTTCAGTTCCACGCGGATCGGCAGGCGGCCCTGGAGTTCGGGCAGCAGGTCGCTCGGCTTGGCGACATGGAACGCGCCCGAGGCGATGAAGAGGATGTGGTCGGTCTTCATCGGCCCGTATTTGGTGGCGACGGTCGTGCCCTCGATCAGCGGCAGGAGGTCGCGCTGGACGCCCTCACGGCTCACCGAGCCGCCCCGCACGTCCGAGACCGCGATCTTGTCGATCTCGTCCAGGAAGACGATGCCATTGGCTTCCGCGTCCGCGAGCGCGGTGCGGCTGACCTCGTCCTGGTCGAGACGCTTGTCGGCCTCTTCCTCGACGAGCTTTTCCCAGGCGGCCGGCACGGTCAGCTTGCGGCGCTTCATCTGGCCGCCGCCGAACGCCTTGCCCATCATCTCGGACAGGTTGATCATCTGCGGCGCGCCGCCGGGGATCTCGAACGGCATCGAGGGCTGTGCCTCCAGCTCGATCTCGATCTCCTTGTCGTTGAGGTGGCCGTCGGCCAGGCGCTGGCGGAATGCCTCGCGCGTCGCTTCGCTGGCGCCCTTGCCGGTGAGGGCATCGAGCAGGCGGGCCATCGCGGCTTCCTCTGCCTTGTCCTTGACGGCGAGGCGGCGGCGTTCCTTCTCAAGCCGGATCGCTTCCTCGACCAGGTCGCGGGCGATCTGCTCGACGTCGCGACCGACATAGCCCACCTCGGTGAACTTGGTCGCCTCGACCTTCACGAAGGGCGCGTCGGCGAGCTTGGCCAGGCGGCGGCTGATCTCGGTCTTGCCGCAGCCGGTCGGGCCGATCATCAGGATGTTCTTGGGGCTGACCTCGTCGCGCAGATCGGGCGAGAGCTGTTGCCGGCGCCAGCGGTTGCGCATCGCGACGGCGACGGCCCGCTTGGCATCCTTTTGCCCGATGATGTGCGCGTCGAGTGCAGCGACGATCGCCTTGGGAGTGAGATTCTCGTTCATTGCTTCGCTTCTCAAGCCCCGGCCCTCCGGTGGAGAGCGGGGTGGGGATGTTCGCGGGACCGGCGGCGGTCAGGCCGTCGGCAGGCTTTCCACGGTCAGCCGGTCGTTGGTGTAGACGCACAGCTCGCCGGCGATCTTCATCGCCTTGCGGCAGATCGTCTCGGCATCCTGTTCATAGTCGTCGAGCGCCCGCGCGGCGGCGAGGGCGAAGTTGCCGCCCGACCCGATCGCGGCGATGCCGCCTTCCGGCTCCAGCACGTCGCCGTTGCCGGTGACGACCAGCGTTACTTCCTTGTCGGCCACGATCAGCATCGCCTCGAGGTTGCGCAGGAACTTGTCCGTGCGCCAATCCTTGGCGAGCTCGACCGCCGCGCGCAGCAGCTGGCCCTGGTGCCGTTCGAGCTTGGCCTCCAGCCGCTCGAACAGGGTGAAGGCGTCGGCGGTCGCACCGGCGAAGCCGGCGATGACGCTGCCGTCGCCCAGCGGACGCACCTTGCGGGCGTTGGGCTTCATCACCGTCGGGCCCTGGGAGACCTGGCCATCGCCTGCGATGACGACGCGGCCGTTCTTGCGCACGGAAAGGATTGTGGTGCCGTGCCACACCATGTCTTTGCTCATGGCCGGCATGTGGGGCGCGCGGGGCGGCGTTGCAATAATGTCGCGTTCGATCGTTGCGAAGGCCGCGCAGGCTGCCCGTTTCGGCGGAAGGTGAGGCTAAGGTGAGGCCAAGAACACGGTTCGCGCCGCCCGCCTGGACGCGAAGCAGCGGCGCTGCCCGGACCCCTGGCCCCCGGCTTTTCGCCGGGGACGCAGGAGCCCGGTGCCGGTCAGCGCTCCATCCCCTTTGCCTTTCCCCAGGCGCGGGCGGCGGTGTAGCCGAGGTAGCCGGTGCCGAAGAGAGCGTAGAGCTCCTCGGGGATGCCGCGCAGATAGGTGGTCATGCCGCGCGCCACGGCCTGCGCGAGTGCGGGCTGGAATGCCGAGAGGATCCCCATCGGGATCGACCAGAGCAGCAGCACGTACATCACGTAGAGGAAGCTGGGCCGCGCGCGGCTGGTCCAGGGATCGTCCGCCTGCGCCTCTGCCACGATGGCGGAAAGCTGGATGCGGGTCGCCTCCAGCTCCCGCAGGTTTTCGAGCTTCAGCAGTTCGAGCTTGGCTGCGTCGCGCGCCTTGGCGTCGGGGATGATGCGATCGAGCAGCCCTGCGATCGGGCCGATCACGCCGTCGATGATGCTCATGTACCTGTCCTTTCCTGTGCGTTCGGACGGTGGAAGTTGAGGAAGTTGAGGCGTGCGGACTATCCAATCCGGTTTGCGAGCCAGCCGTAGAGGAACGCCTCGTTCGCGGGCCGCTGCTCGGCGAGATCGAGGTAGCGGGCGCCCTGCAGCGCGTCGCACGCCTTCACCAGCACCGCCTCTCCCAGCGTGCCGCGGCTGGCGAGAAAGGCGTCGAGGGCCGCTAGTGTGGCCGGGTCGACGGCGCCGTCGACCCGCAGGTCGGCATAGTCGGTGGCGCCGCGATTGAGCGCGTTGAGCGCACGCTGGAGAAAGCCGGTGGCGACCCGTGGCCCCATGTTGATGCCGGTGTCGAACAGCTCTGCGGCAAGCGCGGGGGCGCGGGTGGCCACGGCGTCGAAGCGGGGCCGTTTCCAATAGAGGCGTCGATAGATGTCGGCCGCGACCTCGCGCGGCAGCGACCGCATCGGGCCGTCATAGCCGTTGGCGCGGGCCACGGCCTGGGTGACGCCCCAGCGCGTGGCCCGCCGCGATCGGCGGGGTGGTCCACATACCCGCCCTCCCGCGCAAGGACCTCTTCGATCAGTCCGTCGATGGTTGTTTCGGTGGTCATGCCATCCTCCTGTGCAAGGAGAATGGTGAACCATATGGGTTCGAATTAGGAAAGCTGTGATCAGGCGGGGAGTTGGGTCGTTGCGAGGGCGGTGGGGGGCGTCGGAGGCGGAAGGCGGCTGGTCCGCTTTCAAGTGGTAGCTCTGCGGTCCGGCCGTCTATTCAGCCTGAGAACCGTCGCGGCTACGCACCCCGGAGAGAATCTGCTCGACGCGCTGCCGATGTTCCGTTCCCCATTCGCAGAGTGGGAGCAGCGCCAGCACGAGCGTCTGGCCGAAATCGGACATGGCGTAATAGACTTTCGGGGGGACCTGCTGATGGTCGTGTCGGGTCAGGACACCCATGTCGACCAGTTCTCGCAACTGCTGGATCAGGACCTTTTCGCTGATACCGGCAACCGCTCGCTTGATCTCCCCGAACCGCCTGGGCTCCGACCGCAGGTGATAGAGGATCAATGGCTTCCACTTCCCGCCGATCACAGCGAGGGAAACATCGAGACCACAGACCGGAACATTCGCGCTCATACCGGTAAGTTACACATACCTTTAGGTAGGTTCTACCCGGAAAGGATGTGTCGTTCCATATGATGCTCAGTCAGGCGGAATGGTCGGGGTTCCTCCCCTCCAAGGGCCTGGCGGTAAGCAGAAGGAACAAGGCTTCCATGCCGACCAACGAAGACATCATCCGCGAGCTCTATGCTGCGGCCGAAGGCTCCCGTCTGGACCTCGATCGATTTGCCTCCCTGTTTCACGAGGACGGATATTTCCTGGACGAGTCGTCAGGAATGCGATGGACCGGACAGGAGGTTCGCCAGCCGATCGAGGCTATCTCGGCAGTCTTCCCCGACATGCATCGCGAACTGCTGCGCTTCTACACGACCGGCGACGTGGTGATCGTCGAGCTAAAGCTGCAAGGCACGCACAAGGGCGATTTCCACACCCCTGAAGGTGTGCTGCCGCCGACGGGCCGCACGTTCGATGTGCCATGCTGTGACGTGTTTCATCTCAGGGACGGCAAGGTGGAATCATTTCACTGCTACAACCAGTTTTACACCTGGTGGAAGCAACTCGGCGGCTAGAAGTCGAAAAGCTGTGTCAGGACGCTCAGCATTGGCTGGACGCGCGTAGGCCCGGCCGCTCGGGAGTCTGGGTCGCTGACCTCCGCGCATGCAGCGCGTGGGGAAGGCGCCCTGATGCCCAAGGTGTTCTATTCCGCGCAGACGGGCGAACGGCTATGCGTCGATTGCGCCGTGCCGGCCTTCCGGGGCCGAACTCCACTGGACCGCACGCACCAGGGCGCCGGCCGCAAAGGGCCACATGGCGTTCTGCAAGGCGGTGGAGATGCCGCTCAACAACTGGATGCGCGCAATGCCGTCCGCGCGCGGCGCGATGACACCGAACGGGATGTTGGCGGCCTGTTGCGCGGTGAAACTGGCCGACCAGAAGGCCACGATAAGGCCGATCACGAGCACGATCAGGCTCACCACGAACAGGATCGCGGGGGCCCGGCGCATCGACCAAGTAATCATTGCGTTCATCCAATTTCTCCGCGTCATTTCAATAGTCGATGAACACGGTGCTAGAACTTCTCAGGAATGAGGCAAGTAGAAAGCTTCGGATGATCTGGCCCCGATGGTCATCGTTTCTGGCGTTTCGGATAGGCATGAAGAAATGGCGTGTGTCTGCGCCGCTGCCTCAAGGGGCGATCAGGTTGCCGTCGGGGTCGATGTCGTCGGCGTCCTCACGCGGGACGTAGTTGACCACCCACTGGGGCTTGCCATCGGGCGAGAGGTCGATGTCGGGGACGCCGATTGGGTCGGTGCCAGTCTCTACCCAGCCCGCACCCATGCAGCGGTCGCACACGGCGCGCTTGCTGCGGAAGCTGACGAGGTCGATCTCGACGTTCCACTCGCCATAGCCGTGGCAGACGGGGCAGCGGGCGTCGAGCATGCCGTTGCGCGGCTTCAGCGCGATGATGTCGAAGGCGTGGGGGCTGTCCGGTCCCGTGCACAGGACGATGTTGCTGGCGTGTGGCATCGGGGCGTCAACGCGCCGCGGCGGGGTCGGGTCCGGGTGGGTCCGGGGGATGGCCCCCGGACCCTGACGGTTGGGGTCAGTCCGGCTTGTCGGTGCCGGCCTTGCGCTGCTGGGCGCGGCGGGAAAAGATGTTCAAGGCCTCGACCAGCACCGAGAAGCCCATCGCGGCATAGATATACCCCTTGGGCACATGGACGCCGAAGCCGTCGGCGATCAGCACCGCGCCGATCATCAGCAGGAAGCCCAGCGCGAGCATGACGACGGTGGGGTTGCGCGCGATGAAGTTCGCGAGCGGATCGGCCGCGAGCACCATGGCGCCGACCGCGACCAGCACCGCGATCACCATCACGGCGAGGTTCTCGGTCATGCCGACGGCGGTGAGGATCGAATCGATCGAGAACACCATGTCGAGCAGGATGATCTGGATGATGGCCGAGCCGAAGGTGATCGCCGCCACCTGCTTCTTGTCGAGGAGGTCGTCGCTGGGGGTGGGATCCACATTGTGGTGGATCTCCTTGGTCGCCTTCCAGATCAGGAACAGGCCACCGGCGACCAGGATCAGGTCGCGCCAAGAGAAGGCGGTCTCGAACGCGGGCTGGCCATAGTCGTTGAGCGGACCCTGGATGCCCAGGTCAAAGACGACGGCGGTCAAGCCGACCAGCCAGGCGATCATCGACAGCAGGATCAGGCGCATGACAAGCGCGAGGCCGATGCCCAGGCGCCGTGCCTTGGCACGCTGTGCTTCGGGGAGCTTGTTCGACAGGATCGAGATGAAGATGAGGTTGTCGATGCCGAGCACGACCTCCATCACCACGAGTGCGGCGAGCGCGGCCCAGGCGGCCGGATCGTTGAGAAGGGCGAGAAGACTGTCCATGCCGGCACCCTAGGGGGCAGAGGGGCGCTTCACAACGCGGATCGCGCAATCCCGTGTCGCGGACGCGGCGGGGGCGATGTGCGCGCCCCGCCGGTCCGGATGTGGCGCCTTACTGGCGCGGCTTGAGCAGGCCGTGCATGCCCAGCCAGCTGGAGAAGGCCGGGAACCAGCCGGTGCTGGTGGTGCTCTTTTGATACATGCCGAAGCCGTGGCCACCCTGTTCATAGAGGTGGAATTCGACCGGGCGCTTGGCGGCCTTCCAGCTTTCGATGAGGCCGAAGCCGCTGCTGGCGAAGAAGGGATCGTCGGCGGCAAGCGCCACGAACATCGGCGGGGCGTCGGCCGGCACGGTCACTTCGGAAAGCGGGCCGTAGATGAGGCCGATGAAGGCGGGCTTGGTGTCTTGCGCCGAAAGCGTGGTCGCGAGCGTGAGCATCGCGCCGGCGGAGAAGCCGACCATGCCGATGCGATCGGGGTCGATGCGCCATTCGGGCGCACGCTGGCGGATCAGCGCGAAGGCGGCGCGGGAGTCGGCGATCTGCGGCGCGAGGGCGGCCATCGCGTCGCCGGGGTTGGGACGCGGCGGGCGCGCGGCGGTGGCCGAGAACATCTCCGTCATCGAGCGTTCGAAGGCGGGCATGTCGGCCGGCGTCTGGTTGAGGCGATACTTCAGGACGAAGGCGGCGACGCCCTGTGCGGCAAGCGCGCGGGCGACGTCCCAACCCTCGTTCTGCATCGACAGGGTGCGGAAGCCGCCGCCCGGGGTGACGATCACGGCCGCGCCGGTCGCCTTGCCCGGATCGGGCAGGAAGGGGGTGAGCGTCGCCTCGGTCACGTTGCGGGCAAAGACGCTGTTGTACTGGCTGTGCCAGGACTCCTTGGCCTTGGCGCCGGGGAGGGCGCCGGTCTTGAGCGGGATCGCGTCGGGCTGGGCCGGGATCTGGATCGGCACCATCCGGTCGCTCTGGGCATAGGCCGGGGCGGCGACGGCGCAGGTGGCGACGAGTGCGGCGGCCGCCGAGCGCAGGCAGGCGCGGCGGACGCGGTGGGCAAGACTGGACCGGTGGATCATGGGCAACATGGCAACGCTCTCCCTGTTCTATTTGAAGTCGAAGTTCCTGCCGGCTTGCGCGATCGCGGGCGCGGCCGGAAAGCCTAGCGGATGGCGGCCGATCGAGCGGCCGGATGCGGGGGTCGAGAGGGGCGGCAGCGGGTCAGGAACATGGGTGCCTGCGCGCATCCATCGCGCATGACGGGTGGGCGGGCCCACCGACGGGGTCGTTCTTCATGCCTCTCCTGCGTCTCTCGTGCGCCGTTTGGTTGTATCGTACATCGATTCCGTGGGAAGCCAAGTGTTCTCGGCCGGTTTAGGGAGAGCGGCGCGCGACGGCATCGCCTGGTCAAGTATCGGGCGGCGCCAATAGTATGGCTTCACAGCAACCCGGACGGCGGATACTGCATCCGCCGAGCTTTCGCACGAAGAGCCGGGGGGAAACGACTTTGCGCAGGACCTGGGTGAAAATACTGGCGTCGGTTTCGGTTTCGATGCTGGCGTGGGGCGCGGCCGTGCCCGCCGATGCGCAGTTCGGGATGCTGGGCGACCTTGCCAAGCGCGCCGGGGTGACGATGCCGAGCCTGCGCAAGGAGCCGATCTCGACCAGCCTGCCCGACGCGCGCTGGGGCGACCCGAGCCAGGACGGCTTCGTGCCGCCGAGTCCCAAGCGCAACCTTGCCGAGCTGCAGCGCACCGGCAACGGCGGCTTTGTCCTGCAGCCCGGCTATTACAGCTTCCACGACCAGAGCTATTGCCTGCACGCGGGCACGCACGGGCCGGGCAATGGCGAGGGCTATCTCTATGCGCCGCCGCTGGGGGCCGCGAAGGACGCGGTGATCACGATCGTGCGCAACTCGGTCCAGCATCCCGAGATCGAGCAGCGCACGATCCAGGCGCTGCTGTGGGCGATCCTGTCGCGCGCCAAGCTGGAGGACCTGCCCGATGCGCAGCGGATGGCGGCGGCTCAGTTGCTGACGCCGCGCCAGCTTGCGGGGCTCAACCGGGGCGTGCTCGACATGCTGTCGGCCGGGCCGATCGCGGACAATCTGCCGAGCGAGGTGCGTTCGGTGTTGCGGGCCGAGGCCGATCTGCGCCGGATGCTGACGACGCCCGGCACGAGCTATGGCGAGCTGGAGCGGGTGGCGGTGCTGGCAGGCATGGCCCCCGTGGGTCCCGGCAGCATCGACGTGCCGAGCGGCCGCTGGAGCCACCATCCCGACGGCTATTGGGTGCGCTACCTGCCCGGCAGCTACACCAACACCGTGGTCGAGGTGTGGGTGCCCGCGGGCGCGGCGGGGATCGGCAAGGAGTTCGACCTGGCGACGCACATCGCGGTGCCGGGCAACACCGCACGCCAGCGACTGATGCAGTCGGGACGCGCCTACAAGTCGTGAGGGGACGCCGCCCCGGCGCGATCAGGCGCCGGGGACGGGGATCGGCTGGACGCTGTCGGCTTCGAAGCTGCCGATCGGATAGGCGCAATAATCGGCGGCATAATAGGCGCTGGGGCGGTGGTTGCCCGAAGCGCCGAGGCCGCCGAACGGCATGTTGGCGGCGGCGCCGGTGGTCGGCCGGTTGCGGTTGACGATGCCCGCGCGCGAGGCGTCGAGGAACGCCTGCCACTGGCCCGGATCGCTGCTGACGAGGCCGGCGGAGAGGCCGAAGGCGGTGGCGTTGGCGGCGGCGATCGCGGCCTGGAAATCGGGAACGCGGGTGACCTGGAGCACGGGCGCGAATACCTCCGCATCCGGAACCGAGACGCCGGTCACGTCGAGGATCGAGGGGGTGACGAAGGCGTCGCTGCGACCCGCCACCTGCGCAAACGGGCGGATCACGCGGGCGCCGGTGGCGACGAGGCGCTCGACCGCGGCGTGGGCGCCGGCAGCGGCCGGGGCGGAGACGAGCGGCCCCATGAAGGCATCGCCCGGCTCATCCCAGGCGGCGATGCGGAGGCGGGCGGTGAGCGCGTCGAGCGCGTCGATGATGGCGTCACCCATCGCGCCCTGCGGCACGATCAGCCGGCGCGCGCAGGAGCAGCGCTGGCCGGTGGTGACGAAGGCCGAATGGACGATGATCGAGGCCGCATCCTCGGGCGAATCCCAGACGATCAGCGGATTGTTGCCGCCCAGTTCGAGCGCGAGGATGAGGTGCGGGCGGTCGATGGTCGCACGCTTGAGCGCGGCGCCGGCGCCGGCCGATCCCGTGAACAACAGCCCGTCGATGTCGCAGGCGACCAGCGCCTCGCCGGTCTCGCGCGCGCCCTGGACGAGGTTGAGCACGCCGGCCGGAAGCCCCGCCTTTTCCCACAGCGCCACCATGTGTGCGCCGACGGCCGGGGTAACTTCCGAGGGCTTGAACACGATGGTGTTGCCCGCGAGCAGGGCGGGGACGATGTGGCCGTTGGGAAGGTGGCCGGGGAAGTTGTACGGCCCGAGCACGGCCATGACGCCGTGCGCGCGGTGGCGCAGGACGGCGCGACCGAAGGCGGTGTCGCTGGCGCGTTCGCCCGCACGCTCGGCCTGGGCGGCGATCGAGACAGCGACCTTGCCGATCATCGAGCCGACTTCTCCGCGGGTTTCCCACAGCAGCTTGCCGGTTTCGCGCGAAAGCAGCGCGGCGAAGTGCTCCCGGTCGGCCTCCAGCACCTCGGCATAGCGGCGCACGACGGCGATCCGGTCTTCGAGCGGTGCGTTGCGCCACGCGGGCAGGGCGGCGCGCGCGCGGGCGACGGCGGCCTCACATTCGGCTTGGCCGGCGGCGGTACCTTCCCAGACGGTGGCACCGGAGGCGGGGTCGATCGAGCGGAACAGGGTCATCATTCACTCATCCGGATCTGGTCGCCATCGCGCAGGCGGAGCGCATCGGCAGTGGCAGGGTCAATCGCCAGCGTTTCGCCATCGACGCGGGCGGCCGCGCGGGTGGCGCGGAAATCGGCAATCCTGGTCGTCGAAAGCAGGGCCGCGGGCGCGCTGCCCACATCGCCCAGCTTCAGGCGGAAGGTCCGGCTGTCCCGCACGGTCGCGACCGAATCGCGGGCGCAGGTAACGGTCGGACCGCCGTCGAAGATGTCGACCAGCCCCGAACGCTCGAAGCCTTCCCGTTCCAGCAGCGCCAGGGCCGCTTCGCCGTCGCGATGGACCCGGCCGATCGCGTCCGAGGCTGAGCGGTCGATCAACTCGACATAGATGGGATGGCGCGGCGCCAGGTCCAGGATGAACTGGCCGTCGGTGGCGGTGACCATATGGTCCGCCTGTTCGAACGGCAGGCGGTAGAATTTGCTCGCGACCCCCTCCCAGAACGGCGAGGTGTCGTCGTCATCGAACCAGCCGCGCAGCTCCGCCATCACGGTGTGCGAGAAGCGCATCGGATCCGCGCCGATCAGCATATAGCGCGACCGGGCAAGCAGGCTGCCCGCGCCCCCACCGCCGCCGCGCAGGCGGGGGTGGACGAAGAGCGAGCCGACCTCCGTCCAGCCGGCGCATTCATTGACCAGGACCAGCGCCTGGTGATCGAAACGCGTGCGCGCCGCTGGCGAATATTGGGCGAGGGTGACGATGCGAAAGGAAAAGTGCGGGCGGGTGAGCCCCACCGCCGCGCGCACGCCGGCGACGCCGAGCACCTCGCCCGTGTCGCTCTCCTCCAGCATCAGCGTGTACCAGGCCTCTGCCGGGGCGACCGTACCGGCGAAGCTCTCCTCCGCCAGCGCCAGTCGTTCGGCGAGCACGTCGTCATTCTCGGGCAGGCTGGTGAAGCCGCGGCCGGACAGGACCGCGAGCTCCTTCAACGCAATCAAATCCGCCGGTCCGGCGGGTCGTACCACCAGCATCAGGCCGCCTGTGCCACCTGTGCACGAACGGCATCGCATGCGCGCGCAAGGCGGGTCACCGCCTCCGCTGCCTCTTCATGGCTGAGGGTAAGCGGGGGCAGGAGGCGCACGCAATTCTCTCCGCCGCCTGCGATCAGCAGCCCGTGGTCGCGCGCGATGCCCATGAACTCGCGATTGTTGGGGATCATGCGCAGGCCGATGAGCAGACCCTTGCCGCGAACGTCCTGGATGACGTCGGGATAGCGGGCGGCGAGGTCGACCAGCTGGCGGCGCAGGCCCTCTGCCACGTCGCAAGCGTGCGCGAGGGTGGCAGGACTGGAAATCTCGTCAAAGGCGGCGAGCGCCACGGCCATCGCGAGCGGGCTGCCGCCGAAGGTGGTGCCGTGCACGCCCGCGACCATGCCTTTGGCAGCCTCTGTCGTGGCGAGGCAGGCGGCGACGGGATAGCCGGCGCCCAGCGCCTTTGCGACGCACATGATGTCGGGCTCGACGCCTTCGAACCACTGGTGCGCGAACAGGCGGCCGGTGCGGCCCATGCCGCTCTGCACCTCGTCATAGATAAGGAGGACGCCGTGCGCGGTGCACAGGCGGCGCAGCTCGGCCAGCCATTCGCCGGAAAGCGCGCGGGCGCCGCCTTCGCCCTGAACGGGCTCGACGATGACGGCGGCGGTGGTGGGACGGGCGATCGCTTCGGCCAGACCGGCCGCGTCGTCGAGAGTGAGCTGGACATATCCCGGCAGGCGGGGGCCGAACCCTTCGGTGTAGGACGGGTTTCCGGCGGCGTTGATCGCGCCATAGGTGCGGCCGTGGAAGGAGCCGGCAAAGCCGATGACATCGACGCGTTCCGGGGCCCCATTGGCATAGTGATAGCGGCGTGCAGTCTTGAGCGCACATTCGACGCTTTCGGTGCCAGTGCTGGCGAAGAACACGACATCGGCGAAGGTGGCTGCGGTCAGCCGCTCGGCGAGCGCCTCCTGCCCGGGCACGCGGAAGATGTTGGAGACGTGCCAGAGTGTGTTCGCTTGCTCGGTAAGGGCGGCGATCAGCTTGGGGTGGGCGTGGCCGAGGGCGTTGGTGGCGATGCCGCCGACGCAATCGAGATACTGGCGACCCTCGGTATCCCAGAGCCAGCTGCCCTGGCCGCGCGCGACCGCGAGGGGAGCGCGGTTGTAGACGCCCATGAGGTGGTCGGTCATGCCCTGTCTCCTAGAACGGGATCGTGGAAGTCCACCCGGCCGATCGGCACGGGGGCGAGGAGGCGCTGAAGCGCGCCGGAAAGGCTGCGCACCGGTTCTGGCACCAGTTCGGTGTACCAGGCGGCGTTGGCGGGCCCGATGCCGTGTTCTGCGCTGAAGCTGCCGCCATATTCGCCAACCACCGCGCGAAAGACGGTGGCGCGAGCGGCCTCTGCCACGGCAGGGTCGAACGGGCCGGCGTCGGCGGGCCACACCATGTTGAAGTGGAGCCCGCCGTCCCCGATGTGGCCGAAGTCGCAGAGGCGAAGCTGCGGTGCGACCGCCCGGACGCGCGCGGCAAGGTCGCTACGGAAGCGCATGACGTCGCCACGGCGCAGCGCGATGTCGCAGGCGACGACCTTGCCCGAGGCACGCAGCCCCTCTGGCACGGCATGGCGGATCGCCCAGAGATCGTCACGGCGGTCGAGCATCGCATCGACGACCGCGCCGCGCTCCATCCACGGGGCGAGGGCGTCGCCCAGCCGCTCCTCCAGCCATTCAACGTCGAAGGCGGCACCGGCGGAAAGCTCGACCAGCACCGTATAGGCCGGGCGCTGTCCGGCAAAGGGATCGCGCAGGCGCGGGACATGGGTGAGGGCGGCGTCGAGCGCGGGGGCGGAAATCCCCTCGAACGCGGTCAGCAGCGTGCCGAAGCTGGCTTCGAGCGCGAGCAGCAGGTCGACGGCAGTCTCGTCGCGGTCGAGCGCGAGCATGGCGGTGACACGGGTGGGGGCGAGCGGCGAGAGCGCGAGGGTGGCGCGGGTGACGACGCCGAGCGCGCCGGCGCTGCCGACCAGCAGCTGCTTGAGGTCGATGCCGGTGTTGTTCTTCCACAAGGGCGCGCCGAGCTGGAGGACGCGGGGCTCGGCCTCCGACGTCACCACCTCGATCGCGAGCAGGTTGCGGCGGACGTCGCCGTAGCGCAGCAGGCGCGCGCCCCCGGTGTTGGCGCCGATCATGCCGCCGATCGACGGGTCGGCGCCGAGATCGATCGGGAAGCTGAGGCCGTGCGGGAGGGCGGCGGCGTTGAGCGCGGAGAGGCGCACGCCGGCGTCGACCTCTGCCGTGCGGTTGACGGGATCGATCGCGGGAGGGCGGGCAAGCCGGTCGAGGTTGAGGACGAGCAGGTCCGCGTCCGCTCCCGCAATGCCGGCGGCGACCAGGCCGGTGCGGGCGCCCTGCGGCACCACGCGGACGCCGGCGGCATGGGCGGCGCGCAGGACGGCCGCGATTTCTTGCGCCGAGGCGGGTCGCACCACGCCGAGCGGGCGGCCGGTAACGCCGCGGCCGTCGCTCGCATAGCCGGCGAGGTCGCCCGGGTCGGTCAGCAGGTGGGCGGGGCCGACCGCGTAGCGAAGTGCCCGGGCGAGCGCGTCGTTCATGCGGCCCGGGTCATGGCGAAGATGCCGGTGGCGTTGGCGCTGTCGAACGCGAGGTCGAGGCTGCCGTCGTCCTTCGCATGGCGGGTGATGAACTCGTAAAAGGAGCCCGGCACGGTGCGACGGACAAGCTGGCCGTCGGCGTCGAGGAACAGGCGCTCGACCGGATCGGCGCGGAAGGCGGTCTGGCGGACGCGGCCGCTGGCGGAGATCTCCACGCGCTCCTTGATGGGCCAGCCGTCGTCGCGCAGCGTGTCGGACAGCGCCTCGACATCGGCGACGCGGTCGGTCGCGTGGTTGAAGGCGTTGCCCTCGGTCGCGATCCAGGCGGCTTCGCCGGATTGGGCGAGCAGCGCTTCATAATCGGCGACGGTGACGTCGCCGTGCTGGCGATCGAAGGCGGCGGCGATGCGGGGGAGCGCGGGCTCGGCATCGGCATAGGCCACCGCGCCATCGCGGGCGAAGCCGTCGAGGACGGCGACATCGGCGGGGGTGAGCGGATCGATGGAGGTGCCGAACACGCGGGCGGCGGCCTGAGCAAAGACATCGTCGAAGCGGTCGACGTGCAGCTCGCTCACGAAATATTGCGGGATCGCCTCGGGCAGGTCGCGGTGGCAATAGGCGTGGCCGGTCATCTTGAGCGCGGGCAGTGGGTAAAGGCTGGCGACGGCATAGCCGAGCGGCTCGAGGATGCGGGCAAAGGCGTCCTGGCCGGCGGGAAGCGCGCCGGTCGGCCCTTGCGGAAAGCGGATGGTGCGGAGCGCACCGTGGTCGAACAGGATGTGCCCGCCGGCGGCGCGGCGATCGGCGACATAGCGCGCGCCGCTCGGCACACGGGCGAGCAGGTCGTCGAACAGCACGGTCGCGAGGGCCATGGCGAAGACGGCGCGGGGCACACGATCGCCGGTGACCTCGGCGAGTTCGGCCGGGATGACGAGGGCGTCGAACGCCGCTTCGGTACGATCGCCCAGCACGTTGCGGACCAGCCGCACCAGCACGCTATCATTCTCAATGCGCATGAACGTTCCTCGCTCCAGCCAAGCGTTCACCTCTACGCAGCAGCCATGCTAGCGCAAACGCAAAGGAGTCATGTGCTGATGACCGATGGGAATGAAGGGCGCCGGCTGCTGCCGCCGATGGCCGCGCTGAACAGCTTTGTCGCGGCGGCGCGGCTGGGCGGATTTTCCCGGGCTGGCGAGGCGGTGGGGCTGACCCAGAGCGCGGTCAGCCGGCAGGTGGCGCTGCTGGAGGACTGGGTGCAGGCGCCGCTGTTCGACCGGGTGGGGCGACGGGTGACACTGAACGCGCAAGGGCGTGCCTATGCCGCGGAGATCGCGCCGGCGCTGGAGCGGATCCGCCGCGCGACGGCGCGGGTCGCGGGCGGGCGGCCGACCAACACGCTCGACATCGTGACGCTGCCGAGCTTTGGCATGCGCTGGCTGGCGCCGCGGCTGCCGCGGCTGACCGAGCGCCACCCGGAGCTGGTGGTGAACCTGGCGGCGCGGACCTATCCTCTGGAGGCGGTCGAGGAGCGGTTCGACGCGGCGATCGACTTTGGCCGGCCGGAGTGGCCGGGAATGGTCCACGAGCTGCTGTTCCGCGAGGAAGCCATCCCGGTGTGCGCGCCGGACTGGCTGGCGAAGAATCCGATCCGCGAGCCCGCCGACTTCCTGGGCAAGCCGCTGCTGTTCCAGACCTCCCGCCGGGGGGCGTGGGACCAGTGGCTGCGGGTGGCGGGGGTGGATGCGCCGCCGGTGCCGTCCGGCCCGAGCTTCGAGCATTTCCTGATGCTGGCGCAGGCGGCGGCGGCCGGGGCAGGGGCGGCGCTGGAGCCGAGCTTCCTGATCGGCCCGGAACTGGAAAGCGGCAGCCTGGTGTGCCCGCTCGCGATCCCGCTCACCAGCGACGACGCCTATTATCTGGTGCGCCCGGCAGGGGTTGAGAATCCCGCGCTGGACCGGTTCTGCGACTGGGTGGTCGAGGAAGCGCGGGATTCCCCCAAGGGCTGAGGTCAGGCGCGCATCTTGGCGTCGGGCGCCAGCTTCACCGTCCGGCCGGTGCGCGCGGATTCGTAGATCGCCTCGATCAGCCGGAGGTCGCGCAGGCCCATTTCGCCGGGGGTCAGGATCGGGGTGCCGTCGCGGACGGCATTAGCGAAATGGTCGATCTGCCCGACGAACTGCACGCCGGGATCGCCGGGCGTCAGTTCGCGACCGTTGAGCTGCATCTTCTGGCCCGCATAGCTGGTGGCCGGATTCATCGACAGGACGCCGGTGGTGCCGCGCACCTCCGCGAAGTTGATGCCGGCGGAATCATAGGACGACACCAGCTGCGCGACGGCGCCCGACGGGAACCGCCATTGCGACGACACATGCGCGAAGATTTCGGCAAAGCGAGGATCGCCCGTGGGGCGGAAGGTGGTGGCGCTGATGCTCTCGGGCATCTCCCCGGTCAGGTAGAGCGCCGATTGCAGGCCGTAGATCCCATAATCCTCAAGCGGGCCCCCGCCGGCCAGCGCGCGGCTGGTGCGCCAGTTCTCGGCCGGGCTCGTCGGGCCCATGCGATAGGATTGTTCGGTGCGCAGCAGCCGGATGTCGCCGGCCGCCTTTTCCTTCATCAGCCGCATGGCTTCGAGGTTGTACGGCTCGAAATGGGAGCGATAGGCGATCATCAGCTTGCGATTGGCACGCTTGCCGGCCGCGATCATCCGCTCGCAATCGGCACTGGAAAGCGCCATCGGCTTTTCGCACAGGACGTGCTTGCCCGCCGCAAAGGCGCGGATCGCCCAGTCGGCGTGCAGGCCGGTCGGAAGCACGATGTAGACCGCATCGACGCGCTTGTCGGAAGCAAGCTTGGCATAATCCTCGTAGGAATAGCGTGCGTTCGCCGGGATGCCGTAGGCGTCGCCGACGCGCTGCAGCTTCTCCGGGCTTCCGGACACGATCGCGGCGATGTGGGCGCGCTTCGCATCCTTGAAGCGCGGCATCATCTGGTTGAGGGCATAGCCGCCCAGTCCGACGATCGCGAAGCCGACGCTGTCCGGCGCGCGCGGGCGGGGCGGCGTGGCGGGAAGCTTGACGCCATCGGGCATCGGCTGACCCTTTACGCTTGCGGCGCCCGAAGTCTGGCCCGGCGCGGCCGTGCCGGCACTGGCGATCAGCGATGTTGCGGCAATGCTTCCACCCGCTTCGATGAACCTTCTGCGTGTAAGGAAGCTGCCAACCATCGCCGATCTCCTATTCGGGGGAGCGCTATGCTTACGGCATTTCTGTGAAATGTTCGACAGCTTCGCGGTCCAGTGCGCACAACTGTGACGCTAGGCGCGGGCTACCCCGTCGGCGGTGCCGGAAAGCGGGCGGGTCGGGCGACCTGCCCAGCTCCATTGTGCCGGCAGGCGGCGGTCGAGCGCCTGGAGTTTGGGCGCCAGCCAGGCGCGCACCAGAGGCTCGATGTGCATGGCCACGACCCAGGAGAAGAACGCGATCACCGCCACCGAAACCAGCAGCGCGAGGGTGGGTGGAACGCCGGCGCGAAGCTGCCAGGCGCTGAGCGGAATGCCGATCGGCTGGTGGAGCAGGTAGAGCGGATAGGTCATCAGCCCCATCGCCCGCACGACCGCGGCGCGCGGGCCGAGCCAATGGTGGGCGGCGACGTTCCAGCGGAGCGACGCGGCCACGAACAGGAGCGCGAGGAGGTAGGCCGCCTCTGCGGGAAGGGCGCTCATGGGGAGGCTGGCCCATGCGCCGGCCTGATGCGCCTCGCTGGCGATCTGGACCATGCCGGCGCCCGCGAACAGCGCGAGCGCGAGGATGCGGACGCGGCTGGGGCCCTTTTCGCGCAGGATCCAGATCATCGAGCCGACCGCGAAGAAGCAGCCATGCTGGAGCAGGAACTGCTTTGGCAGGCGATGGGTGGCGAGCCGGGTGACGAGGTCGCCGGCCTCTCCGGCCGGAAAGGCGAGCATCGCGATCCAGAGCGCCGTGGACATGCCGCCAAGGACGAGGACCACGCGCTCCAGCCGGTCGAACCGGTCGCGGCACAGCACCAGGAACATGAGCGCGTAGAAGGCGACCTCGACCGGCAGCGTCCAATAGCTGGACGCGACCCAGGGCCCGGTCGGAAAGATCACCAGCGAGAGGAGATAGCGCTGGATGGTTTCCGTAAGCGGGCTGCCGGCCAGGAGGAGCGGGACCAGCGAGAGCGTCGCGCAGATCCAGATGCCGGGCAGGAGCCGGAGCACCCTGCTGCGGACAAAGGCGGAAGGGCTGCGGCCATTGGCGGTATAGGCAATGACAAATCCGCTGATGACGAAGAAGATCTGCACGCCGACCCAGCCGGTGTCGACCCAGGGCGTCCAGCCGACATAGGCGAGAAACGGCGCCGCGGCCGCGCTCCCGCGCTGGTGCGGATCGGCCCATTCCAGATAGGTCAGGTGATAGATGGTCACGAGCAGCGCGGCGGCGAGGCGCAACAGGTCGAGGCCGACGACCTGACCGGGCGTGGCGCTGGCCGTCATCAGAAGATCTTTTCGCGAATCCGGATGGTGTCGCCCGGCTGGATGCGGGTGTCGGCGGTCACCTTGACCTTGGTTTCCCGCGTTTCTCCGGCGCGGGTGATCATGACCTTGCGGGCGTTCGCCCGATAGGTGAATCCCTGCGCCGTCGCCACCGCGCTGTAGAGGGTGAGGCCCGGCGTGAAGGGGTACATGCCGGGCTTGTTGACCTCCCCCAGGATATAAAAGGGGCGGAAGGCGATCACCTCTGCGGTGACCTTGGGCTCGTTGAGCAGGCCGTTGCCCAGACGCCGCTCAAGCTCGGCACGCAGTTGCGGCACGGTCTTGCCGCCCGCGGGATAATCCCCGACCAGCGGGAAGGAGATGATGCCGAGTTCGGAGACCTGATACTCGCCGGTCATCCCCTCCTCGTCATAGACAGAGATGCGCAGCTTGTCCCCGGCGCCCAGCCGATAGTCCGCCGCCACCGCGCTTGTTCCCGGGGCGGGAGCGACCTGCGCGATACCCGGCGGGGCGGATAGGGCGAGGACAAGAAGGGCGAGTGCTGTTCTGGTCGGTCGGGTGCGCATGACGATTTTCCCCGTTCGCTTGGGCCTGTTCGGTCATGACGCCCGGTCGGCGGGCGTCATGGTTCCGTGGTTGCCGATGGTCATAAAAGCTCGTGCAGATGGGCGAGGCTGCTCACCCCGACGATGACGCTGCTGACGCCGGGTAGCGCGCCGGCAGCCTCCACCGCTTCGCGCGGGGGCGGTCGTCCGCGTTCTCCAAGGACGCCCCGCAGGACGATCGCGGTATCCTGTTCGATGAAGCGCGGGATCAGCTCGGCGTCCGCTGCCTGGCGGTACAGCGACAGCGGGATCTGGACCACGTCCATCGCCGGTGCGTTGGCCGCAATGCGCAGGCTTTCCAGATCGTCGCAGGAGACACCCACCCAATCGGCCTTGCCGTGGACCTTGAAGGACTCAAGCGCCCGGAGCGTGGCCGGGCGGGCGAGCGTCTCGGCAGGCGGGCTGTGCAGCAGCAGCGCGTTGATGCGCGCGCCGCCGAGCCGCCGTTGCGCCGCCTGGACCGCGAGATCGAGCGCAAGCGGCGAGAAATCGAGCTGGATGTTGTTCTGGCGCACGGCGCGCACGACGCTGCGGGCGTGGGTGCCCATCATCGGCCGGGTCCAGCGCTTGATCGAATGGGCGAGGCGCCCGATGGCGCTGTGCCGGCGGCCGATCTTGGTCATGACGAAGATGCCGTTGTTGTGGCCGGCAAGGGCCCCCACGACCTGTTCGCTGGTGCCGCCGCCGTAGATGCCGGCGGTGTCGAACAGGGTGATGCCGCTCGCGGCCGCCATCGCCAGCATGGCGCGTGCCTCGTCCAGACCGCCCGCGCTGGAGATGGAGCCGATCCGGGCACAGCCGATGCCGATCGGCGACATGCCCTGCGCGCGGAGCGATGCGGTGATGGGGGCGTTGCCTGCGCCCGGCGACGGCATGCGCGCGGTCGCGGGATGATCAAGGCAGGCCGGGGCGAGCGGTGGCATATGGGCTGGCATCACTGGACCGACCTGACAGGAGTGCGATGGGGGGCGGCGGCGTGCGGCGAGGGGAAGAGATCGACCGGCGCGCGCGCGGCGGGGGTGCTCCACGTCTGGTACTGACGCCCGCGCCACGCATCCGCCATGCCGAGCCCGGTTGCCCAGAACTGCAGCGCGGCCTCTCGCAGGCTGCGCACGATCGAGACGGGAAGCCGCGCGGCCATCGCCAGTACGGCGGCGCCAACGGCGACCAGCGGGATGCCTCGCCACGGCCCGAGGAAGGCGATCACGGCTAGCGCCGCGAACCCGATCGAAGCGATCGCAAGCCAGACGCCGTACCAGCGGATGAGCTTGTGCGAGACATATTTGTAGATGTTGAACGCCGCCATCGAGAGCACGCGCGGCCGCAGATGGCTGTGGGTCATATAGGCGCGACAGGCGATGCGGCGGCGGCGCCGGAACTCGTCGGCACCCTCTACCACCGCCGTTTCATAGGCGTGGACATCCGGTGCGCTGACCAGCCGCATCCCGCGGAACACCACCGTCATCGACACGATGAAATCGTCGAGCAGGTTGGGCGGCACCTCCGGATAGAAGGCGCGGCGGGTGGCGAAGATCGAGCCATCGGCGCCCATCGTCGAGCCGCTGGCGGACTCGCGTGCCTTGATCTTCTCCTCCAGCCGCCAATAGGCCGAGGAGGCGATGGTCGCGTCGCTCGCGTCGGGGTTGGTGTAGTGGAGCGTGCCGCAGAGGCCGCCGACCTCCGGGTCCGAGAAATAGGCGAGGAGCCGGGGCACGCACAGCGGATCGAGCATGACGTTGGCGTCGGTGAAGATGACGACGTCGGTGTCGCAAGCGGCGACGAGCCGGCGCATCCCCGTGGCCTTGCCGACCCGCTCCCCGGCGGTATCGACCTCCACGAGGTCGCCGGCCGCCTGCAGCAGGGCGAGCGTGTCGTCGGTGCTCTGGTCGACGAAGCAGCGGAACCGCATCGTCGGCCAGACCTCCCGGATGGCGCGCAGGTTCGCGAGCTTGGCGGGGATCGAGGCGGCCTCGTTATAGGCGCAGAAGACCAGGGTGGCGCTGGGTGCGCGGCGGGCGCGCAGCCGCAGGGGCTTGCGCGGCGCGAGGCCGAGCAGCAGCGGGTAGAGGGTGTAGGGGAACAGCGCGAGGGTGCCGGTGAGCAGCGATGCGGCAAGGAGGAGGAGGGCGGTCATGCCGCACCTCCGCCCAGCGCGGCATCTTCGAGTATGGCGCGCAGCGGCGCGGCGGGCATGGCGGCGGCAATCCGCTGACGCCGGTGCTCGCGGATAGCCTCCACGATGTCGGCCCCGCGCGTGCGCCAGTCGAAGCGCCCGTCGCAGGCGGCGAAGGCGTTTTCCTGGAGCCGGTTGAGCCGGTCGACGTCGTGGACGAGGTCGATGCAGAGCTGCGTGAGCGCGCGATGGTCGGGCGCCTCGGCATAGTCCCTGCCGGGCAGCAGCGGCAGGCCGTCGATCGCGCCGGTGATGCCGGCCATGGGCAGCCGCGAGAAGATGTAGCTGGTCAGCCGCACCTTGACCCCGCGGCCGACGGTGTCGGGCACGACCCCCAGCCGTGCGCCCTGAAGATGCGCGTCGAGATCCTCCACGAAGCCCGAGAAGCGCACGGTGGGATGGCGGCGGGCCAGCATCGCGCGGAACTCGGGCTCGACGTCGCCGATGACGTCCATCTCGACTCCAGCCTCGGCCATCGGCGCGGCGCAGGCGTCGAGCCAGTCGCGCAGGATGTTGCGCTTGTGGATGGGACCGCGGCCGCCCAGCAGGGCGACGCGCATCGGCGTGTCGGCGGTGATGCGCCGTGCCGCCCGGCGAGCGCCGTCATAGCCCGGCAGCGTGGTGATGTACTGGCGCGCTCCGGCATTCGCCTCGAACAGCGCGCGTTCGTGCGGGTTGATCAGGCTGACGATGTCGACGGTGCGCGCAACATCGTCCTCCCAGCGGCCGACCTTCCAGCCGTCGAGCCGCATGGCGGCTTTCCTGAGGGGGCTGCTGCCGGTGTAGCTGGCGTATTTCTCGGTCCGGGCGGTGCGTTCATGCTCGTGCGAGAGGTAGAGCAGGCAGCCCTGCGGCTGGGCGTCGCGCCAGCGGGCGATGAGGGGCAGCACATGCGCCGAGGCGATGTGGTCCAGGACCACCGCGTCGAACGGCTTGCGCAACAGCTCGCGCAAGCCATCGTGATAGGCGGCGGTCGCATTGTGCCACATGATGTTGGGCATGCTGCTGAGGAACGAAAGCGCCTGCGGCCGCCGCGACTGCGGCACGAGCCGCCAGCGGGCTCCGTCCTTTTCGAACCATCCGGCGGCCTGTTCGCCGTTGCTGGCGGCAAGCACGGTGAGGTCGCACGCGCCCTTCAGGGACTCGATGACGCCGCGGGAATAGGCGATCTCGCCCCCGAACACGGGGCGGTAGGGGTAGACGCGGGTCACATAGAGGACGCGCATCGATGACAGCTTGAATCCGCCCCGCATCGGTCCGCTCCTGCCGGTGGGTCTCTCGGTCCGGGCATGATGGCGAAGGCCTTCGCAGCGTCCTAGTCGGCGTGAATACCGATGCGCGGCCGGCAAGCGTCCGTCATGTTCCCGGCGGGAGAACGGGAGGTGAGGATGTCGCTAGGCAGGATGGCGGTTGCGCTGACGGTTCTGGTCGGAACGGCGGGCGTTGCGTTGCAGATCCCGCAGGCTGACGGCGATACCGCGCTGGTGGTGCATGTCGGCAACGACCCCGCCGACCTGCGGCAGTTCGAACAATGGCTGGGATGCCCGGTCGACGGGGTGGCGATCAGCACCGGCCAGAGGGACTGGACGGACTGGTCGGGTTCGATCGGGTTCCAGCTGAACCGCTGGCGCGACACCAGGCGGCGGCTGTACTGGGCCATCCCGCTGATCCCGCACGGCGCCTCGCTGGCAGAAGCCGGACGCGGTGCCTATTCGGGGCGCTATGCCCGCGCCGCCCGCGAGATCGTCACCGGCACGCCGGGGGATGCGACCATCCCGATCCGCACCGGCTGGGAGTTCAATGCGGACTTCTTCCCCTGGGCATCGCACGGGCGCGAGGCGGACTATGTCGCCGCCTTTCGCCGCTTTGCCGAGACCTTCCGCGGGGTGTCCCCGCGTTTCCGCTTCGAATGGGTGCCCAACATCGGCGGCACCGACGATCCCGCGGCCTCCTATCCCGGCGACGATGTCGTCGATGTGATCGGGATGGACGCCTATTACGACACGCGCTGGCTGCCGGACGATGCGCGGCTGGCCTGGGCCTATACGGTCGAGCGGCCCTATGGTCTGCGCTGGCTGGAAACCTTTGCCAACGCGCACGGCAAGCCGACCGCCTATGCCGAGTGGGGCGTGATGACGCCCGGTGCGGGGCCTTATATCGAGCAGGCGGCGGCATGGTTCGAACGGACGCGGCCGGTCTACCAGAGCTATTGGAACTCGGATTCCACCTTTCAGGGCAAGCTGAGCGGCGGCAGGCTCAAGCCGGCGGGGGCGGCGTATCGGAACGCCTTTGCCTCATGCAGAGACGCTGACGCATAGCGCGGTCGCGTCCGGGCGGTGCTGCATTCGCCAGTCGGTGCCGCGTGCCACGACGGCGGCGGCGAAGCCGGGCAACGGGCTCCAGCTCTCCGACGACCAGTCGACCCGGCCCCAGCGAGTCGGCGGCCCGGCACGGTGGGTCGTCTGAAAGCTGGCCATCTCCACCGCCATGCCGGTGCCGATGGCCTTCAGATACGCCTCTTTCCGCGTCCAGCAGTCGTAAAAGCCGTGCAGGCGGCGCGCCGGACCCATCGCCCGGAGCAGCCGTCGTTCGGTGGGGCCGAAGCAAAGGGCGGCGACGGCATCGATGTCGATGCCGTGCAGCACCTCCTCCACGTCGCAGCCGATCGGGCGGTCGGTGCAGAAGGCCGCGATCATCACGTTGCGGCGCGAGGACTGGCTGATGTGCATGCTGCCGTCCCGCACCATCGGCCGCCCCAGCCGGTCGCGGGAGAGCGAGACGTCCTTGATCGCGCGCCCGAGCAGATGGGCGAGGTTGCTGCGCATCGCCACCCGCCGCGCGAGGAAGCGGCGCCCGTCAAGGGAGCGCCGTCGCCGGGCCGCCTCCGCGCGCTCTTGCCAGCTGGTTCGTTCGAACAAGGCCTCTTCCGATACCGCATCAAGGTCGATGCGGATCAGGTCGACGACCGCGTTCATCCCGCGGCGCTCGCGGCCAACAATCGCTGCACGCGCTGGATCTGGAGGGCGATGCGGCGCCCGAGGTTTTCGACCTGCGGATTGTCGAGGACCGAGACATGGCCGCCGGCGACGTCCTCGGCACGCAGGTCCGCGATCAGGTTACGCCAGCCCGGCGCATAATCGATCTTGCCCTCCCGCGGCTGGAACAGCGCGACGCGCCCGGAAAGCGGCACCGGTTCATAGGCCTTCACGATGCGCATGAAACGGTCATTGAGGTCGAGCAGGTCGCCGGTTTCGGTGCGCCCCGGAATGTGCCGCCGCCGGAAACGGGAGGCATAGCCGCGCATCGTCTCCATCGCGAACGGCATCCTGCAGCCCATCGGCAAGGTGGCGAGCTGGATCACCTGATGGCGCACGCGCGCGGCGATGGTGCGGTAGCGCGCGGGGTTGGCGGTATCGAGCAGGATGAGGAGCCCGACGGCCGCGCCGCGCCGTTCGAGCTCGGCCGTGACGGCATAGGCAAGGATGCCGCCGTTGCACCAGCCGCCGATCATATAGGGCTCGCCATCGGAGTGCGCCTGGACGCGGTCGGCGACGTCGCGGGCGATGTCGAGCACCGTCACCTCACCCCGGAAGCCGTCGTAGCGATCCACGTCGATCGGCAGGCCGATGATCTGCTGGTCGCTGCCGATGGCGGCGGCCATGGCGCGGTAATAGCCCGGCCGGAGATTGGGCACCGCGTCGATCCAGAAGAGCGGCCGGCCGATGCCGTCCTGGATCATCACGGTATCGGGAACCCGACCGGGTCCGTCGCCCTGTTCCAGCATCGCCGCCATCGTGCGGATCGTCGGCGCGCGCAGCAGCGTGGAGATGGGAAGGCGCTGGCCGAACTCCGCCTCGATCCGGCCCATCATCCGTGCGGCGAGCAGCGAGTGACCGCCCAGTTCCTGGAAGTCGGCAGTGACGCCGATGTCGGGCACCGAGAGGATTTCGGCCCAGATCGCGGCGAGGCGGAGCTCCACGTCCCCATGCGGTGCCTCGTGCGGGGCCTGTTCGCGCGGCTGGGCCTCGACCGCGGGGAGCGCCTTTCGATCGACCTTGCCGCTGGTGGAAAGCGGCATGGTGGCAATCGCGGCGAATTGCGCGGGGATCATGTAGGAAGGCAGGATCTGGCGCAGATGGTCGCGCAGTTCCGCAGAGGCGGGCGCGCGCCGCCCGCGCGGGACATAGAAGGCGGCGAGCCCGACATGGCCGCCCTGGTCGAAGGTCCTGACGGCGGCGAGGGCGACGTCGGGATGCGACGCCAGCGCCGACTCCACATCCCCCAGATCGATGCGATAGCCGCGCACCTTGACCTGCCCGTCGCGGCGGCCGAGCCATTCGCAGCGCCCGTCGCGGCGGATCAGCGCCATGTCGCCGGTGCGATAATAGCGTTCGCCGTCCAGCATCTCGATCCGGGTGAATGCCCTGGCCGTGAGCGCTTCGTCCCGATAGCCCCGCGCGAGGCCGTCGCCGCCGATCAGCAGGTGGCCGGCGGTGTTGGGCGGCTGGGGCCGTCCGGCGTCGTCGAGCACGATCATGCGCGTGTTGTCGATCGGCCGCCCGATCGTGATGCGGTGCGGGCCGACGGCCTCGATACTCGACCAGACGGTGGTCTCCGTCGGGCCGTACATGTTCCACAGCGTCATGCCCGCATGCAGGATGCGGTCGGCGAGATCGCGGGGCAACGCCTCCCCCCCGCACAGCACGGTCAGCCCAGGCCGCCCGGGCCAGCCGCTCGAGAACAGCGCACGCCAGGTCGCGGGCGTCCCCTGCATCACCGTGCAGCCGCTGCGGGCGATGGCCTCTGCCTGGAGCACGGGCTCCCGCGACTCGGCGCTGGTCGCGACCACCACCGTCCCGCCGGCGATCAACGGCAGGAACAGTTCCAGGATCGAGATGTCGAAGGTGGGCGTCGTGATGGCGAGCAGCACGTCGTCCTGGCCGAAGCCGGGGGCGCGGCGCATCGATTCGAGCATGTTGACGGCAGAGCGGTGCTCGATCTCGACGCCCTTGGGAGTGCCGGTCGAACCCGAGGTGTAGATCACATAGGCGAGGTCGGACGGCAGCGTCTCCACGGGGATCACCCCACGACTGGATGCCGGATGGATCGCCGGCAGCTCGTCACAGACCAGCACCGGGACGCCCCAGCCCGGCAGGACGCTGGCGCTCGCGCGGTTGGTGATCACCATCACCGGCCCCGCATCCGCGACGATCGCGTCCAGGCGCGCGGCCGGAAACGAGGGGTCGAGCGGAAGATAGGCAGCGCCCGCCTGCATGATCGCGAGCGGTGCGGCGACCGTGTCGGCGGTGCGGGTCATGCAGACCGCGACCAGGTCTCCCTTGCCTACGCCGGCCAGCCGGAGATGGGTGGTGATTTCGTCGACCCGTTTCCACAGCTCATGATGCGTCCAGCTGGTACCGGCACAGCGGACCGCGGGGTGGATGGCGCGCGACCAGCCGGCCTCGCGCGCATGCTCGTGGATGGTGCGATCGGGGATCGGGCGCGATTCGCCGCGGGCAAGTTCCAGCATCGCCGCCGCCTCGTCCGCATCCAGCATCGGCAGGTCGATGAGCGGGGTTGCAGGTGCCGCGACGACTCCGCGCATCAGCCGCTCCCAATGGCGGGTCATCGCCACGATCGTCTCGGCATCGAAGAGGTCGGTGGCGTAGAGGATCCGCACGCACAGGCGATCTCCGATGTCGGTGATCTCGGTATAGAGATCATATTTGGCGGTACGGGGCGCGACCTGAAGCGAGACCAGGTCCCAGCCCTCAATCTCCCGCGAACGGGGCGGGTCGAGGGTGAACATCGCCTGGAAGATGGGCGCCATGCCCGCTTCGCTGCGGATGCCGAGCGCGTGGACGACCTCTCCGAACGGGACGTCGCTGTTCTCGATGCCCCCGATCGCCACGTCGCGGACGTGGTGGAGATAGTCGGTGAACGGCATGTCGCCGCTCGGCCGGCTGCGCAGCGCCATGCTGTTGATGCAATAGCCCATCATCCGCTGGGTCTCTGGCCGGCGCCGCGTGTCCGCGACTCCGCCGATGATGAGGTCGTCCTGCCCGCTGTAGCGGTGGAGCAGGGTGCAGAAAGTGGCGAGCATCGTCATGTAGAGGGTGACGCCGTTGGCGCGGCTGAGCGCCTGGAGTTGCGCGAGCAGCTCCTCCGGGACCTCGAACACCTCCATCGAGCCGTTGGGCGTGCGCTCCGTCGAGTGCGGGCGATCGGCGGGCAGCTGCAGGATCGGCGGATCCTGGCCCAGGGTCCGGCGCCAGTATTCGATCTGCAGGTCGCGCGAACGCTGGCGCACCGCGTCCTGCTGCCACACGGCATAGTCGCCATATTGGGCGCTGGGATCGGGCAGGCCGTGGGGGCGGCCCTCCCGATAGGCGGCGTGGATGGCGGCGAGTTCCGGCATCATCACGCGGTTGATAGATACGCCGTCGAAGATCAGGTGGTGGAGGACCAGGTAGAGCCGGTGGTCATCGTCGGCGAGCTTTGCCACGCGACCGCGGAACAGCGGCCCGTGCGCCAGGTCGAACGGTTTCCAGGCATCCGCCTCTGCCAGTGCCAGCGCCTCGCGCTCGCGATGCTCCATCAGGGCGATGCCGGTCAGGTCGACATAGGCGAGGTGGCTCGGCATCTCGGCATGGACGACCTGGACCGGCTCGCCGTTGATCTCGCGGAAGGTGGTGCGCCAGGCCTCGTGCCGGCGCACGACCTCGTCAAAGGCGTCGCGGAACGCCTGGAGGTCGAACGGGCCCTTGCGCAGGATCGTGAACGGTTCGTTGTAGAGCGGGGCGTCCGGGCAGCGGGCGGCGTGCAGCCAGACGTGACGCTGTTCGTCGGTGATGGGGATGATCGCGCCGCGGGGGCGGGGGGCAATCGGCGGGGTGCGGGCGATGCGCGCCCGCGCGACCTTGAGGGCAGTCGCCATGTCAGGATGCTCCCATCATGCCGGTGTATCCGATGCCGCCGCCGGGCAGCGCGCGCGCCCGGCGGCCGGTGCGAAAGATCATGCCGGCGGGATCGTCCCCGAACGGGTCGGGCACGAAGCGTTCGGCCGTCAGGTGCGGGCGGTTGCGATAGCCGCGGCCGACGCCGCCGCCGCCGATCCACATCTCGCCCTCTTGGCCGCGGGGAACCTGGCAGCCCTCCGCATCGAGGATGTGGATGGTCGTTCCGGCGATCGGCCGGCCGATGTGCGGGCCACCCGGACGTTCGTTGCGGGCGACGGTGTGGGCGGAACTGACGAGCGCGCATTCGTCATGGCCATAGGTGGCGACGAGGCGGAAGCGGGCGTCGGGCGGGTAGCAGCGCGCGCGCTCGACATCGGTCAGCACCAGGCGCAGCCGGGCGCCCTCGCCAAGCGGCGCCTGTGTCAGCGCGTCGATCGCCTCGTCCCCGGCGACGAGCACGCTGACCGCCTCTGCCTCCAGCCAGAGCCGCATGGCGGCCGGATCGGCGGCGATCGCGTCGTCCATGATGACGAGCGTGGCTCCGGCGGCGAGGGCGGGCCACAGCTCCAGCATCGCAGCCGAGGTTCCCGGCTCCGCCATGTGGCAGATGCGGTCGAAGGGGCGGACACCGCACTCCGCCCGCAGCCAATGGGCCAGCAGCATCAGATTGGCATGGGTGATCTCCGCGCCGCAGGTGGCGCCCCCGATGGTGACGGCGGGCGCGATCCAGGCGACGCCGCGGCTGTCGAGATCGTTCGCGGCGGCGGGGGGCGGCTCGCGGAAATCGGCCGTCAGATCGGGCGATACCGTCAGGATGGCCGCGCCGGCCGCGACGCTGACGACCGGATCACGTTCATTTTGGACCACGAGCAGAACCACCCCGCAGTCGGCGAGCCGGAAGCGGAGCATCTCAACCGATGCATCGGGGGAAAGGGCGAGGCAGGCGGCCCCGACCTTCATGACGGCGAGGCACGCCGCGATCTGATCGATGCCCCGGGGCAGGCAGATGGCGACGGTCTTGCCGCGGTCGGCACCGGCGCGACGGAGATGGTCGGCGATGGCGCAGGCATAGAGATCGAGTTCTGCCCGGGTGATCGACCTCCCGGCGTGGGTGGCAACGATCTCATCCGGTTTGGATGCGGCGTGCCTTGCGACGCACGCGTCCACGGTCGTACTTCCATCCACAGGACGGCGGCTCCCCAGTCTTCGCATATGTCGTCGCCTCTGTTCGACAGATTCTACTCAAACCGGCCCGAGTCCGGGACAAAGAAGCGGCCGTGAGAGGAGGTAATTATCGTTCGCGAGAGCGGGCAATGAAACGTGAGAACTACGGATGTTCGGGGGTCATATTACGAATTCGGTAATTGTACGTATTTCCTTACGTCACATAAACCATGTTGTTGTATACTAAGAGGGGCGTATCAGGCGCGCCATAGGGGAGGGCCGACGTCCGTGATGCTGGAACAAGGCGACCGTAACGACGCAGACCGGCCGGATGTGGTCCGCGTGGTGGTGGGGGAGACCGGGGTCTGCCTGGACATCGTGATGGCCGATGGTGTCCGTGCCGCACCCCGCATTGCCTGCATTGTCGTGGTCGGGAAGGATCTTGGGGGGCTCCGGTTTTCCCTCCAGGCGCCCCAGGAACCTTCCGAACCCGCTCGAATCCAGAACGGGCGGGACGAGCCCGGTCAGCTCGTCCAGGTCGTGGCACCGAGTGCGGCGCGCACTCCCCTGTCGCCGCGGGAGCTGGAGGTCCTGGCCCATTTGGCAGAGGGGCGGTCGAACAAGGTCATCGCGCAGGCCATGAACATCTCCGGCGAGACGGTGCGCGCGCATGTGAAATCCATCTTTCGAAAGGCCGGGCTTGAGAACCGCACCCAGGCGGCACTCTGGGCGATGGCGATCACCGCCTCCGACAATTTCGTGAAGATGCAGGACGGGCTTTGGAACGGTGAGACGTCCGAGGGCTGAGATGACCTGCATCGGCCGCGCCGTTTGACTAGGCCCCCTCACCCATAAAGGGGGGGGTGACTCAATTATTACCAAGTAATATGACGGGCAGGCGAACTAATCGTCGCCAATAGACTTGAAGCACTTGGCCAAAGTGCCTGACCATATGCGGGGAGGGTGAAGTGCTGTCGCTCTGAATGGCGCGTACTTCTATCCGGATTCAATGGAGGGAACATGGTCGACTATAGAACCGTATCGTGGGACTCTGGATCGCTGACCAATCGCGAGCTCGAGGTTCTGGGACGGGTTGTTGAGGGATTGTCCGCCAAGGAGATCGCGATCGAGCTGGGGATCGCGCACCGGACGGTGGAATGTCACATCGAACATTTGCGAGCTAAGACGAACAGCCGCAATCGGGCGCAGATGGCGGCTGAAGCGGTTCGTTCGGGTGTCGTGCCGATGAGCAGGCCGGCAAGCGCTTCCGCTTGAGCGGTGGCGGTGTCCGCGTCCGTTCTTGCGCCGGCGTTGTGCCGGGTGAGGGCGGCGGGGCCGGAGTTTTTGCGATCTCGTGCCGCACCGAACCCAT
The DNA here is from genome assembly GCF_049311085.1 of Sphingomonas sp. 3-13AW. Taxonomy (NCBI): domain Bacteria; kingdom Pseudomonadati; phylum Pseudomonadota; class Alphaproteobacteria; order Sphingomonadales; family Sphingomonadaceae; genus Sphingomonas; species Sphingomonas sp. 3-13AW. Next base: position 55,344 of record NZ_JASNVZ010000023.1, read on the forward strand.
GCATGTGCCCAGTCCAGGGCACGGCGAGAAGTGAGGGCGGCTCCCCGTGTTCTTGTCGGCTGGGTCGCGGTGGGGTGCCCGCGACGTAGCTCCGCTCGGGCTGGTCGAGCAGGAGATTGGCAATGCCCCCACTGCTTCAACGCGCGATCCGGTTCTGGTCGGCGGCGTCGGTGACGCCCGGCGCGCTTCTGGGCATGGCCAGTTTGGTCAAGCGCGGCCTGCCGGCGATGGTGGATCAGGCGCGGGACCGCACAGACCTTTTGATGCTGCAGGCGCAGCTGGCGCCGGTGGACCTGCATCTGGCGCATGTCGGGATGTTGAGGGACAGGGGGCTGCACGATCGCACCTACCTCGACTGGCGCGCGCGGCGCATCGAGAAGGTGCTGGAGATCTATGGCGTCGAGTTTTTCGAGGGCGTGCGCGTCCTGGAACTCGGATGCGGACACGCGGACATCGGCGCCTTCTTTGCCGACATCGGCGCCGAGGTGCTGTGTGTCGATGGCCGGATCCGCAACATCAACCATGCCAAGCTGCGACACCGCGGGGTGCCACGCCTGGCGTTCGAGTGCATGGACCTGGAACGCGACTTCGCGTCCCTCGGCCGCTTCGACCTGATCCTCAACTTCGGGTTGGTCTATCATCTGCGGGAAGTGGACGCCCACCTGGCGTGCTGCTTCGGGATGGCCGACGAGATCGTCCTGGAGACCGTGGTCTGCGACTCCCGCGATCCCGACCGCATCCTGTTCCGGGATGAGCATGCGGAGATCGACGAAGAAGCGCTGAACGGCGTGGGCAGCCGGCCGTCCCCCTTTTACATCGAGCGCCTGGCGAGAGCGGCGGGACTGGACGTGGAGCGGCACTTTTCGGCCGACCTCAATGCAGGTGGCTTGTTCCGGTATGACTGGGAACATCGCGATGATGGCGCGGCCAACGACGACTTCGGCAACCGTCGCTTCTGGCGCCTGTCGCGCAAGCTGCCCCAATCCCCCCGCAGCGACACCGTGCCGGTCAGCGCATCCGTGGCGTCCGGGCCGCGGGTCGCGGCGCAGGCTGACGTGGCGGAGGGTCCTCTCTAGGGTGTCCCCTCTTCAACGGCCGCGATCGACAGCATGGCCAAATATGGTGGTCAGCTGTCATCCGACCCATCGTATCATCGAGCCAAAGGCTGCCGGGGCACGTTCAGGACGGTGTGATCGGCCATTATCTTGAAAGATCCGCTGCCATAGCCCCCTGTGCCGGAGGTGGTGGCCACGTCGTACACGGTACCAATTCTGAGCGGCTTGGCGGACACGCGTCCCGAAGGCTGCGGCTTGCCCCTGAGTTGCTGTCCGTAGAATATCGGAAACGCGTCAACGCAGTCGTATTCGAGACTCTGATGCCAGAAAGTGCCGTATCGAATCCTGGCTGCGTCGTCGCCGAATGCAGGCTTCGCCCTTGCGTCGCCTGACGCAACCACATCAATCTGGTTGATACAGGACGGACCATTTCGAGAATTGGGATCAACAACGAACGCCAGCTTACCGCCGCTCACAACAGCGCTCACATCATAGTTGTATGAACAGCTTCCAAGGGCCAAAAAGATAATCGGGATCGGGAGCCTTGAGCGCCGCATTGTGCAAGTGTGGCACGGTAGATTATAGTCCGCAACTGCCGCGTGGTTCCGTTTACGTAGTCCTATCTCGCTCTCATGAATGGCGACGATTGGATGAACGCGGACCGGCGGCTTGCGGAAGTCGGGAGCATTTGCGGCCGTCCCGAAAGCAATGGTAAGACAGGAAGGTTCAGGACATTCTACTGATCCGTTTGGGTTGTTGATCTTTCGCAAGAGGGCAAGATGACGACGGATCGTTCCGGTGGTTGGGAGGCGGTTTCCGACCAGTTCATGGCTATGCGCTCGCCGGCCGGTGCGGCCCTGGTTCTGGCGTGGGCAAAGGATCGCCTCCCGCCGTCCGCTGCGATCTTGGAGATAGGATGCGGCTCCGGTGTGCCGATCGCGCAGGCACTGGCGAACGCTGGTTTTCCAGTATGGGGCGTCGATGCATCGCCTTCGCTAATCTCGGCATATCGGCGCAACCCGCCCGACATGCCTGCTGTGTGCGAGGCGGCTCAGACCAGTTCCTTCTTCGATCGGGCATTCTTCGGAATCGTATCGATCGGGCTCGTCTTTCTGCTTGATGAGAGCGATCAACGGGTGCTCTTCGCTCACATTGCCGATGCCCTGGAACCCGGTGGACGATTTCTGTTCAGCGCCCCTCGAGAGGTTTGCTGCTGGAACGACACGCTGACTGGCCGCGTATCCAGGTCACTAGGCGCGGGCGCATATGGCGCGCATCTCGCGGGCGCCGGCCTCCAGCTGAACGACTGCCTGTCCGATGAAGGCGGGAACGACTATTACGACGTGGCCAAGCCCGTCTGAGGGTTTGCCATAGCCTTTCCATACAGGATCGAGTTTCGGGAAAGCCTGGCCGCGGCGGACAGTCCGTACACCTTCTTCCAGCGGTAGAAGGTCTGCTCCGATATCCCATCCGGCGGATCACCTCGGCAACCGGCGTGCCCGTCTCCGCCTGCTTCAGCGCAAACGCAATCTGCTCTTCCGTGTACCGCGATTTCTTCATGTCCAGCTCCTTGCCAGAAGGCTTCAAAGGACCGGAAAACTCTCGCTCAAAATGGGCCAAAAAACAGGGGGGACGTCAAATGCAGGGACGGTCCCGTTCCTGGTTGCTGCTGGCCGGAATGATCCTCAGCCTCCGGTTGGCCCAATAGCTTAAATCCATCGAGAGCCGAACCGGCGAGCCGGGGCGGGTGAAAACGGCCTGGTCGCCCCAGTTTCCGGTGCTGGTATAGCAACGGTCCCAACCCGCGTGCAGAAGAGCATCGCCGATCTTGAACACTGCTGCGTTATCCCGGCCGTGCCAGATAATTAGCTGGTCGAAGCCGCCCTCGCCACTGCTTCCCACCAGGTCGACCGCCGCCTCATATGGCCCGAGGCTTTCGATATACAGATTGTGACGACGGCAGCGCATGTGCACCGCATCGGTGGCGAAGCAGTCGGTGAAGCCCCTCCTCATTGCGTCCTGAAGGGTGCCGCTGACCGGCAATCCCATGAAGGCGATTGTAGGCGGGGGCGGGCGCACCTCGGGGTGCATCTTCACGAACAACCCGATCAGGGGGACGATGATGCACACCGAAAGCAGTATGTGCCGCCGGGCAGGCCGCTCGTCGAAAGCACCGCCCGCCACGCTCAAGACTTCGCGCAGGACTGTCAGCATCGCGAGCACGGGAGGGCTGACAGCCAGCGTTTAATGCACCGGTCGAAGCCCGCGCGACTCATGGGGTCTGATGGTCGAACAAAAGCGTTATATAGCCGAATAAGGCGTTCGCTGCTGGAGACCGGCATTCCGTGTGTGTCGATGTTTGCGACGTGCGACCGTCGGTCAGCGTCAACTCCATTGGACCGACCGCGTTGCTGAGGAGCAAATCGCCGTCACGGCCCTTCTGGGCCTCACAATTTCGGTCGGTCAGTCCGCTTTTGAACGCCTGCTCGGAAAGAGCGCGTGCTTTCTGCAGTCTCTCGCCTGCCAATTGTCCGTTCCGTTCAGCAGGCTGCGCTATCGCTTGGGGCCACCCTTCGGCTGGCGGTGCGACGACATAGTCGCCGGTCGCAAGGTTCAGCATCAGGTTCTGCGACGGCGTCCACTCGGAACGGTCGACACTGGCCCGCAATTCCGTCTGCGCCTTCGCCGCATCCATGACCACGAGAGTGGCAACCAGTATCATGACGGGAAGGACGAACCGCATTTCAGTTCTCCGAACGAGAATGCTGCTCTGAGCCTAGGGCCACATCATCCCGCCGCCAAGATGTGCCGAGCAATCCGGGCGTCGACACGTCCGTAACGGGGGGCGGAAGCGGAAGGGTCGCTTTTAGAGCGGTTTTCGATCAGTCTGCATCGTAGCCGCAGTTGGGGAAGAAGTTGGCGCATTCCTGTGGCGAGTAGAGCTCGAGGATGCGGCCGATGGCGTTCCATAGGCCATGGATGGTGCGCTCGGCAGCCTTGCGCAGATGCGCCTTCAGTTTCGCGAACGCCTGTTCGATCGGGTTGAAGTCGGGCTGTAGGGCGGGAGGAACAGGAGCCTGGCGCCGACGCTCTCGATGGCGGCGCGCACGGCGGGAGCCTTGTGGCTCGACAGGTTGTCCAAGATGACCACGTCGCCGCTGGCGAGTTCGGGCACGAGGACGCGGGTGACGTAGGTGAGGAACGCGTCGGCGTTCATGGGCCCGTCGAGCACCCACGGCGCGA
>NZ_JASNVZ010000024.1:0-58897 GCF_049311085.1 Sphingomonas sp. 3-13AW
CCATCGCTCCAGATCCGTCTGCCAGTCCTCGTCCATCGCCAGCCTCCGTCAAAGCTGGCTCCCCATGAATCACGCAATCAGCGGCGAGGGAATCCCTAAACTCATGCTTCTGCCAAAGTAGTGCTAGAATGAAGGCCGAGCGCGACATCCTAAAAAAAGCGGCGGCCTACTTCGCCAGGGACTCGATATGAGGTTCGAGTTCATCGCGAAGCACCGAGGGATCTGGCCGGTGTCGTGGATGGTGCGACGCGAAATCTGGTTTCATAAGGTATTGTGGAGCTACATACCGTGTCATTGGAATGGGTCCGCCGTGATGGCGGCCGTCATCTTTCCAACAGTATTGGCGATCCTCGCAGGACAGGCGGCGTTGGATGCGGTCGGCTACGCGAGCGCAGACTGGCTGCCATTTCCCGTCTTCTTTATTCCCGCCCTCTTGTTCCTCCTAGGCGTGGCAAAGCGTCATAGCTGAACGACCGGCGACTATCGGGTAGGTTCGGCGTGGCGCTGAACGGCGATAATTGGGCGGCAGCTGCTGTTCCGCTTAGGGGCCGTCGTCCGCGGGAACTAGCTGTAGGCGATCAATCTGCCCATCGTGCCAACTGCTAGCCATACCAGCAGCGAGGCGACTGCCATCCCACGGCCGACCAGCAGCGGAAGGTCTTCGCCGGCTTCAACGCGCTTCTGCCAAGTCGCGCGAAACACCGCTGCGTTCGCGAGAGCCAGAGCAATCAACACGAGCTTGCGGTGGAACGTCGATGAGCCAGCTAAGGCCTTTCCGTCGGCTGCGAACAGAATCAAGCCAGTCGCTATAAGCATTAGCAGGCCTGCTATCGCAAGCGGCGTGAGTGCGCGTGACAGTGGAGCGGCGGGTATTTTCGGCCACGCTCCGGCCAGACGCAGGTCCACCACTCCAATGCCGCCGACCAGCATCACCAGCCCGAGAAGGTGCAGTGTGTTGGCGGTAGGGTACGCCCAGCTCGTGCTGCGAGCCCATTGGCTCAGGCCGATTACATCGAGCCAACTAACAAGCCCGAGCAGCGCCGCTTCCAAGACTCAGCGAAGCTCGACAGTTTTGTCGCCCACCTTTACCCGTTCGATGCGCATTTCCGCAGTTCCGTCTTTGCGAGCATAGCCGGTGAGTGTGATGGTCTGGCCCTTGTCGATCATTGCTGCAGTTAGCCCGCGTGAGTCCATGCGGGTGACTGGCGCCAGAACAACGCCCCATTGCTTGCCCTGCCACTGCATTTGGGCGCTTCCGTGCGGGTTAGTCCAAGAGACTTTGAGCAATGTGCCAGTGACGACGATTGGCTTGGACTCGTCGTAAGAGCTCCAACCATGGTGTGCGAGAGCCGCCACAGGAACAGACAAGCCGATTGCGGCCGCGGTCAGTGCAATGATGCGAGACATGGTGCTATCTCCAGCTACGCCCCCAACGCGATTGTACCCTTGCGGCGGCCACTCACAATGGCAGAATTCAACGAGGTCTGCTTGAAGCACGACGAGGTCGGCTAAGCGCCCAATCCCGGTCTTTCGCCGAGCCAGCCGCAAGTCCTGAAAGCAGACGTTCGTTCAGGTTATGGCGTCGGACACGAATGGTGGGTTTAGCGGAATAGCGGCTTCTGGTCAGCAATCGCGAAGCAGCGGACGTTCATTCAGCCGTGAGAGCAGGTGGCTTCAACGCCCGCCAGCGGCAAAAAGCGGCTCGGCCGTTCCAGGGCGGGGTTCGCCTTAACCGGCCCTTAGTTCATGCGCGTCAAGGGGCCCCAAGTTCGAAGTTGTTAAGTTCTGGGCGTTGCAGGCGAAGCAGGAGGATTACAGAGCTCCGGTCGCAGCCGAGGCGTAGGCCAGAGCGGACCAGAGGCGTCGGAGGGCGCAGTCGGTCGAAGGAGGGTATGGCGCAACAGTCGGCGAGACGGGACCGGAAGAACCAGGGCTTTCCACCGTGCCATGAGCACGCTTTGGGTGAAGTGGTTCCGGTTCGCGAACTCCCATACGGGCCAGCAGTTTACCGCTGCATCAAAGGCCGGACAGATCGCAGCATCCGACTACGCGTCACAACTTCCAGATACCGCTTGCAACCAATGGGGCGTCCACAGATGGGAAGCCGACATTCCGGTGCGGCGGAATATCCGGTCCAGGACCCACAAAGTAACGTCGGAGCGCCACAGAACTCCATTTGGTATTAGGCCGTCCGCAAAGCGGCGGAGATGGCCGCGCACCGAGCAAACATCGTGAGGTGACAGCGCGTTCTGTGTTCAACGAAGAGCTGTGCCTGTACCCGGATTTAGATCCTCGACAACCACTCCGGGCAGAGAATGGGCGTTGACACATAGCTAAAATAGCAACAATACTCCTCCGATAGAGCGAGATGCGAAAACCGCACCGTGAGCGATAGGGGAGGATAAATGGCTAAATTCACTCACAGATTCCTAGCTACCGCTGCAGGCTTAGCGCTCTCTGCGGGTGGGTCCCAGTGTTTCGCTCAGACGACCGATCAGGCTTCGTCGACCGGTAGTGCGCCTCAGCCTTCTCCTGCCCAAAGCGCCCAAGTATCCGCGCCCGATCAATCGGAGATACTCGTCACCGGCATCCGTGCGAGCCAGGCCGAAGAGATCGATATCAAGCGCAGCTCCGATCAGATCATGGACTCGATCGTAGCGGAAGATATCGGCAAGCTGCCCGATCAGAATGTCGCTGAATCGCTGGAGCGCGTATCCGGCGTGCAGGTGCGTCGTGGGATCGATGAGGCCAGCGACATTTCGGTGCGCGGGCTGCGACAGAACAGGCTCGAGTTCAATGGCCGTACGCTGATCAGCCCCTATGGTCGCGGCCCGGATGGTCCCGATGACGGCGCGTACAACGTGCTGACGCTGATCCCGTCGGAACTGGTCGCCCGTATGGACGTGACCAAGCTCCCCTCGGCGTCGATGATCGAAGGGTCGCTTGGTGGCACCGTCAACATCCAGACCCGCCGCGCGCCTAAAGATGGCGATTGGTTCGTCGGAGGTTCGGTGCAGGGAGTCTACAAGGACAAGGCCGACGACCTGTCGTATCGCGTAACGGGGTTGATCGCCAAATCATTTGCCGACGGCAAGTTCGGCTTTTCGCTCGGCGTGAACTATCAGGAACTGAACATCGTTCAGGATTCCAGCGACAGCTTCAACGGCTGGCGCGAGGCGCCGGACAGCTTCAGCACCAATCCCACCGTGCGCGACCCGAACGCGGACGGGATCAATGTCTTTTATTATAACGACATCCGCTATCAGCGGCTGGAGGAGAAGCGCCGCAAGTTTGGCGTGACCACGGGCCTCACGTTCGCGCCGACCGACGATTTCGAGCTAACTGCCGACTTCCTGTACACCCACGCCGACACCGACCGATATCGGCGCTGGATATCGATTCCGCTGAGCGCGAGCGCATCCGCCTATACCAACCCGGTGATCACCCCGAGCGAGAACATCATCGCGGGTACGGTTCGCGCTACCATCCAGGGCAACGGCGAGCGGATGACGCTTCCCACTGATATCTTCAGCGGCTCGCTGGGCGGGCGCTGGCGTGCCGGGGACCGGGTGGAACTGCGGGCCGAGGGATCCTACACGCGCGGTACGCAGGATTACGCCCAATACTACCTGCGCGCCGACACTCGGACCACGCATCCGATTCCGTTCGACTTCCGTGACGGGAATCTGCCGCAGGTTACGTTGCCGACAGGCTTCGACCTAACCGATCCGGCGCTCTACATCTTTCGCACCAGCTTCGATAATCTCTACGTCTACAAGTCGGAGGAGATCACAGGCCGGCTCGACGCAACGTTCGAGGTGGAGGGGCCACTGCTCCGCAGCATTGAGACGGGCGTTCGCTACAGCAACATCCGCACCAACCGGGAAACATATCGCAACCAGACCACCTTTGCCGCCTCAGGCGCGAGCGTGATCCCGGTGGCGGGATATCCGAACCAGTTCGAGACAGTCACGTTCGACAAGTTCCTGACCGGAGCCGAGGGCAGTTTCCCGACGAGCTTCCTGCTAGGCGTGCCGGAATTCGGCGATCTGGAAGGGGTGTGTCGCGTATTCGTAGCGACTTGCACGCCGCGCCTCTATGATCCCACCTCGAGCTATGACCTCGAAGAACCGAACTATGCGGCCTATGTCCAAGCCAATCTCGGATCGACTTGGTTCGGTCTACCGGTCTCCGGAAACGTCGGCCTGCGCTATGTGAAGACCAAGGTGCGTGCGGATGGCTTCTACGGCATTCGCGGCAGCACCACCGGCGACTTCGATCCCGTGAACGAACGCGTCAGCTATGACGACTGGCTGCCCAGCGCAGCCCTCCGGGTCGAGCTTTCGAACAAGATGCTGGTGCGCCTGGGCGCGGCGCGGGTGTTGGCGCGGCCGAACACCAGCCATCTTTCGCCCTCCTTCTCGATTACAAGTTCGGGCGGCGGCTCCGGCGGCAATCCTTTCCTCCAGCCGTTCCGCGTCAACCAGCTCGATCTCTCGATCGAATGGTATCCGACGCGCGACTCGCTTGTCTCGGTCGCCGCCTTCTACAAGGACGTGGAGAGCTTCATCTTCACCCGCTTGGTGGAGGAAGTGCTGCCCGGCCTCGATGCGGACCCGAACGACGCGGACCCGCAGACGCCGTATCGCATCAGCCGGACCTTCAACGGCGAAGGCGCCACGATCCGCGGCTTCGAGTTCCAGCTCAAGCAGCCGCTGACCTTTCTGCCGGGACCGCTCGCCGGCTTAGGCGTGAATGCGACCTACACTTTCATCGACAGCACGTCCGGCATCGAGGATCTGCGCACGCAGGCCGAGCTCCCGTTGGAGGGCCTGTCGCGCCACAGTGCGAATCTGGTCGGTTACTATGAGAGTGGGCCGGTTGGGGTCCGGGTCGGCTATAGCTGGCGCGGCAAGTTCCTCGACAAGATCGGCGGAAGCGGAGACGGCGTCTATTACCGCTCGTTCGAAACGCTTTCCGCCTCGGTGAACCTCGACCTGACCAAGGTAATCAATCTCAGCCTGTCGGGATCGAACCTGCTCAACACGCCAGTGCTCAAGTACAGCAGCTTCGAGGAGGCGGCTCAGAGCTATCTGGAGAACGGCCGCACGTTTACCGCGACGCTGCGCGCCCGCTTCTAGGGAAGAGGCCGGCGAACCGATCGTGATCAAGGAGTATCGAGTGATGACGCGATTTGCGGGGATCAGCGCCATGGCACTGCTGGTCGGTACGGCGGGTGCCACCACGGCGTTGGCTCCCGCCAGCGCGATGGCGCAGCAGGGGCCGGCCGTCGCGATGCCATCGGAGATGCAAGGCTTCAGCCTGGATTTCCTCGTGCTTCACAGCACGGCGGATCCGGAGTTGGCCACGCGCGCCGCCGGGATTCCGAACGTCGTGTACAATGTTGAGACGTGGAAAGCGTTCGATCCGGCCAAGGCGGATCTGGCGAAGACAAAGCGGGACGTATCGAGCCAGGGCGACGGGTTCGACGACCGGATCCTGGATGCCAAGGCAGAGCGGCGCAGCGCGAACTACTTCAACAGCGGCGAGCAGGTGCGACTGTCGCCGGTACGCGTGACGCGCGCCGGGAACATCCTGCGCGCTGAATACCCGGCGGATCCGCGCTTCGCGCTCACCGCCGAAGTCGACCTCGCCGGCAAGCCCTATCCGCTCGTCCGCTGGACGCTGAAGGCCAAGACGGCCGGGCATTTCTCCGTCGGCTATGTGGGGGCACCCAAGGTCGCCGCCGCGGATGCGGATGAGATATGGCAGCCGCTGGTGTGGCAGGAGCGGCGGATGCCTGATCGCTCCTATCTGACGCTGGCATATCGCGCGCCCCTGCCTACCACGCTGGTTCGCGACCATGGCGTGGCGTACGGTGCGCTGGCGCATCCCTCCGAGCTGCCGTTCCAGCCACTGCCGCTGCCGGATAACAGCCCGTTCGGCGTTTCGCTGCGCACGGAGGATGGACGCGCCAGCCCGATGATCTTTGCGCCGGTTATGGGCGGTGCAGGATCGCACGTGCCGGTGGGCGCCGAGCGCAGCTTCAGTTTCTATCTCGTGCGTGAGAAAAGCGACGACCTGACCAAGGTGTATGAGACGCTGGCGCGGAGCGTTTACGGATTCCGCGACTATCGCTCGAACGCGACCGGTTCGCTGAACGCGACCTTCGATCGCATGGTCGATTACTCGATGAGCCGGTACGCGCGGTGGATCGCGGAACTGAAGGGTTCGTCCTATTCGACCGACGTGCCAGGCGCGGTCAAGAACGTCTCGAGCCTCAATCCGCTGATGCTGGCGATGGTTACTGATCGGCAGGACATGTTCGACGACAGGGTGGTCCCCTATATCGAGTATATGTTGTCGCGTGAGAAGTTCCTGTTCTCGCTCGACCCCAAGCAGAAGATCCAGCACCCGTCGCGCCAGCTGCTCGGGCCGGCCGCGCCCGTCTCCGAACTCGCCACGCTCTACGCCATCTTCGGCAAGCGCAATCCGGCCTATCTGGACCTCGCGCGCCGCGAATATGACGGCGAGCGGGTACGCAATCTGGACGTTCCGGAGTCGGGACAGACATGGTCCAATGCCCTGTCCCTCTTCGAAGCGACGGGCGACAAGGCCATGCTCAGCCGCGCTATCACCGGGGCCGACCGCTACCTCGCGACCCGGGTCGATCAGGGGCAGGCGGAATTCACCGATGCGAGCTTCTTCTTCTGGCCGGCCTTCGTGCCCGATTTCGTCGATCTCTACCGACTCTACGAGGCCAGCGGTGAGCGTCGCTTCCTCGACGCGGCCCGCTTGGGAGCGAGGCGCTACACCATGTTCACCTGGATGGCGCCGAGCATTCCTGACGGCGAAGTGAGGGTCAATTTGGGTGGCAAGGCGCCGGTCTACTGGTACCTCAGGGGCAAGGGGCACAAGCCCATGAAGGCGCCGGAGGAACAGGTGCCGGCGTGGCGTGTGTCCGAAGTCGGGCTGACGGCGGAATCATCGGGGACGAGCACCGGGCATCGGGCTATCTTCATGGCGAACTATGCGCCGTGGATGGTGCGGATCGGCGAGGATGCCGGCGACGCGTTCCTGCAGCAGGTCGCGAAGGCGGCCGTCATCGGGCGCTACCGAAACTTCCCTGGCTATCACATGAACACGGCGCGCACGACGATCTACGAGGGGGCCGATTATCCACTACGCGAACATGAAGAGCTGAGCGTCAACTCGTTCCACTACAACCACATCTGGCCGATGGCCTCGATGCTGCTCGATTACCTGGTCAGTGATGCTTATGCCCGCTCCGACGGGGCGATCGATTTCCCGGCGCAGTTCATGGAGGGCTATGCCTATCTCCAGAACAAGTTCTACGGCTATCAGCCGGGCAAATTTTACGGCGATCAGGGTGTCCAGCTGTGGATGCCCAAGGGACTGGTGAAGAGCGATGCTGCCGAGCTCAATCACATCGCCGGTTATCGCGGAAACGCGGTTTATCTGGCGTTCGCGAACCAGTCGAACGCACCGGTCACGGCGAACTTCACGCTCGCGGATGGCCTGCTCGACAAGGTAGGCGTGGCGCGGATCACTCGGCTCTCGCCCGCGGGCGGGGCTGCGCTTTTGGGCAATGGCTACCGCGTCGAGGTGCCGGCGGGCGGTCAGGTGGCAATCCGGATCGACGGTCTGCGCGCCAAGGCCGGCTTCCAGCGCGCGATGCTGGAGAGTGCGGGCAAGACCGTGCCGTCTGATGCCGCGGCCGTGTCGTTCGGCGACGCGCGCGCCTATCTGCTCGACTTCGGACGGTTTGGCCGGCGCGGCTATGTCTATCTTCGCGAGGACGACCGGACGATCAAGGATGCGAGCCTGCGCTACCGGATCGGCAACGGGCCGTGGCAGCAGAGCAAGGACGCTGCCTTTCCGTTCGAATTCAGCGTACCGGTGCCGGCGGGGCAGTCGTTCACCTTCGAGCTGGCTGGCACGCGTCAGGACGGATCGAGCGGGAAGACGAAGCCCGTGACCCTGGGGCGGTAACGCTTGCAGCGCACACGCCGGAAAGAACAGGCCCGCCACCAGCATTTTGCCGATGGCGGGCTTTTTCTTGTTCAGCCCTGGATTTTGGCGGCGTGTTTCCAGAGCGCCTCGGCCGGGGCGACGCCCAGGCCAGGGCCGTGGGGCAACAGGTAATGTCCTGCCTCGGCCTTGAGCTGGCCCTCGAGGAGCGCGGCGTTCCGATCCATGATCGAATGCTGATATTCGTGCATCGGCAGATCGGCGATCGCGGCAGAGGCCTGAAGGCTCGCTGCCTGGAAGATGCCCACGCCGATCGTCGCATGCGGAATGGTCGCGACATGGTGGCAGGCCGCCAGTTCGGAGATGCGCATGAACTGCGTGATTCCCGTGTGGCCCATTTCGGGCTGCACGATCGAGACCGCAGCGGCCGCGAGGCGAGGCTGCGCATCGTGGATGCTGCGCCATTCCTCGCCCGCCGCGACGGGAACGGAGACGGACCGCGCCACCTGCGCCAGCCCCTCGACGTCCTCGGGTTTTACCGGCGCCTCGGCGAAGAAGAGTCCATAGGGCTCCAGCCGCCGGATCAACGCCGCGGCGTCGCCCGCGCCGAACATCCAGTGGAAATCGATCATCAGCTTGATCTCGGGGCCTAGCGCCTCGCGCAGCGCCTTCATCTCGGCTTCGATGCCTTCGCTGCTGACGGCTGCCGCGAACTTGATGGCGCTATAGCCCTTGCCGACGAATTCCTGCGCAAGCTCGATCCGTTCGGCAACGGTCGCGCGGGGCAGGCCCGACACATAGGCGGGAATGCTGCTGCGCCGCTCGCCGCCTAGGAGCTTGCGCACGGGGACCCCGGCGAGCTTGCCGCAAATGTCCCACAAAGCGATGTCGACCGCCGCGACGGCATCCAGCCAGAAGCCGCCGCCATAGCCGCGCACGCGCAGGATATCGTAGAGGTCGTCCCAGATCGCGCGCACGTCGAGCGGATCGCGGCCGCGGATCAGCGGCAGGATCAGGTCTTCGACGAAGACGCCGATCACGCCGGGCGCGGTCAGTCCATAGGTCTCGCCCCAGCCGACCACGCCGTCGTGCGTCGTGACCTTCACGAGCACCGACCGGTCCTCGACCGGATAGATCGTCCGGTTCGAAGTGCGGACGAAATAACCGCGCTCGTTAACTTCCTCGCCGGCCCTGAGCGGCCCGAGATAGGGCGTGTCGCGCGGGATCGTGACGACGAAGGTCTCAATATGGGCGATAGCGTCGGTCATGCAGTTACCGCCGATAGCTGCTTCGCGCCCTCCGGCGAACCGTGTCCGATCAGATCGGCGAGACCGGTCATCAGCTCGTCGAGTTCCTTGAGGTCGTGACGGTCCAGAACCGGGCCGGGCGCGCGCACATAAGCGGAATCGATCAGGCCGCGCCGCAGCAGGACCTCCTTGGTCAGCCGCCAGCGATAGACGGCCTGCATGTTCAGCAGCGGCAAGGTGCGCTCGAATAGCCGCCGAACCGTTGCCCAGTCATCCCTGCGGCTGGCGGCGATCAGCGCGACATGGAGGTCCGCGATCTCGACGGCCGGCATCGTGCCATCGGCGCCGCGGGCAAGCTCGTCGGTGATGTAGCGCCCGCCGGCGCCGCCGAAGATCGCTTCCAGCGACTCTGCGCCTGCTTCGCGCAGCGCAGTGATGCGCTGGCCGCAGGGAATGTTCTCTTCCTTGACGTAGCGAATGCCGGGCGCGCGGGCGACGACATCCAGCACCTCTGCTGGAGTGAGGCCAAGGCCCATCGGCTTGGGCGCGTTCTGCAGCATGATCGGGACTGGAGCGGCTTCGGACAGATAATTGTAGAAGCGCGCGAGTTCGGCGGGGTCGTTGCCCTTGCGGGCCGGCGTCACCACCATCGCGGCTACCGCCCCGGCTGCCGCGGCCGCGCGGATCACTTCCGCACTCTCCTCGTCGGTATGCCCGCCGCATCCTGCTACGAACGCAACGCGCCCGCGGGCGATGTCGCCGACCAGGGCGACCAGGCGAAGGCGTTCTTCCAGCGTCAGATGATCATATTCGCTGGCGAGGCCCGGGAAGACGATCCCATCCACGCCCGACGCGATCGCCCACTCGGCGACCCGCCGGAAGCCTGCTTCATCGACTTCGCTCGAAGCCGTGAAAATGGTGGGGAGCACCGGGAAAGTGCCTGCAATCTTCGTCATTCGATGTGCCTCCCGCACGAAATAATGCGGCAACGCCGCGTCACGGAGGCACCTGACTACATCGATGCTAAAATAGCAATATCAATGTTTCTCATACTGCATCATTCCTAGTCGCGGATCTCCGCGGCCGCGTCACGAAGCGCGTCGACGATCGCATCGGTGTTCCCCTCGGGAATCCACCCCGACAGGCCAATGGCCGCAAATGCCGGCTCGGAAACCGGCAAGGCGATCGTATGCTTGTCGTGATTTTCTCCCACGCTGATGCGCGCAAAGCCGTGTTCGCGGATGCGGGAGATGGCCTGCATCAGCTCGGGGAGGCCGCCGGGGAAATCAGGAATTTCGGCGTGCTCGAAAAGTTCGGCGAGATGCTCGTCATCCTGCTGGGCGAGAAGCGCCATGCCGATGCCGCTGCTGCTGGCAGGGAGCAGGCCAATCCTTCCCAGCCCCTTGGGAATCTCGATCCCCGGCGGCGCATGGAAGAGATAGCAGACGCTGTCATTCCACAGGACGCCCATGGCAATCGTGAGTTCGAATCGGCGGAGCTTTTCCAGCGCCGGAAGCGACGTTTGCACGATCTTGGAGGCGAACAGGCTCTGCGCGGCGAGCACGTGCATGGCGGGGCCAGCGGTATATTTGCGGTTCGCTGTCTGGCGGGCGATGCCGAGATAGGCGAGCGTCTTGAGCAGCCGGTTCACGCGCGTCGGGTTGAAGCCGAGCTGGCGGGCGAGTTCACGGTTTCCGATCGGCTCCGGGGATACCGCAAGTGCCTGAAGTGTGGCGATTCCGTCGATCAGGCTCTGGTTCGGTTGGGCGTTTGGCTTCGGCCGCATGGTAGTGGTTCCCTCTTGTGCGGCCATGGTGAGGCGCGGGGCAGGGGGAGGTCAAGCGATGCTGGGGGTAAGGATGCAAATGATGTTGACATTGTTGCTTCAATCGCAACAATCCTGATTTTCTACTGGGACATGTGTCCGTATCAAAAGGATTGTCGATTGGATCGCGACCTGTTCATCGCCGGCGACTGGGGTTCCACCGCGATGCGGCTGCATCTGTGTGAGCGCGAGGCCGGGAAAGTGCGGGTCTTGGCCAGCGCCGCCGGCGCGGGTGTAAAGTTCTGCGACAATTTCGAGCAGGCGTTCTTCGAGGCCGTCGGTGATTGGGTCGCCGCGCATGGGCCGATGCCGGTGGTGCTTGCCGGGATGATCGGTTCGAACCTCGGCTGGGCCGACTGCGCCTATGCGCTCTGCCCCACTGGACCAGCTGTGCTGGCCGAGCAGATGCATCGCTTCAGCGCGCGCGGGCTCGAGATCGCCATCGCGCCCGGGCTGCGCTGCACGAATCTATTTGGGCTGCCCGACGTGATGCGCGGCGAGGAAGTCCAGCTCTTCGGGCTGCTCAGCCTGATCGAGACTTCGACGGAGCGCATGCTCGTCTGCCTGCCCGGCACCCACGCCAAGTGGGCGGTCGTCGAGGACGGCACGGTCCAAAGCTTCTTCACCAGCATGCAGGGCGAAACCTTCGAGATATTGCTCGCGCACAGCCTCGTGGGCCGGGGACTGCCTTCGGCCGCTGCTTCCCTTCCGATCGAACCGACGACGCCAGCGTTCCGCGACGGTTTGTCTCATGTGCGGGGCGATCCCACGCTGGCAAGCGAGCTTGCCGCCTTCTCGGCGCGAAGCCGCGTGGTCACCGGCGACCTGCCTGCGGAAGCGGCGCGCGCCTATCTGTCCGGGCTGTTGATCGGCGCCGAAGTGCGCGATGCCGTCGCCGCGCATCGCACTCGCGGCTACGCGTTCGACGCGATCACCCTGGTCGGTGCCCAGCCGCTCATGGAGCTATATGGCGCGGCGGCCGAAGCTCTTGGGCTGAAGGTTCGTATGCTGCCTGCCCATGACGCGAGCATCCGCGGACTGGCGGCGCTCGCGGGCGTGCGCGAACCGACGGATCGACCGTGAGCGTCGCCGCGCCGCGGTCGCGGATCCGCTGGGCGATCCTGGCCCTGCTGTTCGGCTCGACCGTCCTCAACTATGTCGATCGCCAGACGCTTTCGATCCTGGCCACCACGATCCAGGCCGATCTGAAGCTGAGCGACACCGACTATGCCGGCGTCGTCCAGCTGTTCCTGATCGCCTATACGATCGCCTATCTGGGCGTCGGATGGGTGACTGACCGGCTCGGGCCGAAGATCGCATTGACGCTGTTCGTCGCGTGGTGGTCGATCGCCAATATGGTGACCGGTTTCGTCCAGTCGGCAGGGCAGCTGGGCACCGCGCGCTTCTTCCTTGGCCTCGGCGAAGCCGGCAATTACGTCGCCGCCCCCAAGACCGTGTCCGAACGCTTCCCGCCGCAGGAGCGGGGCTTCGCGGTCGGCGTCTACACTGCCGGAGCGATGGTGGGCGCTACGATCGCGCCACCACTGATCGGCTGGCTGGCGCTGACCTATGGCTGGCGCGCGGCGTTCCTTGTCACCGGTGGCCTCGGCTTCGTCTGGATCGCCGCATGGCTGCTCGTCTTCCGCAAGGCGCCGAAGATCGAGGGGAGTGAGGGCGAAGGGGAAAGCGAGGTCAAATGGCCGTTGCGTCGCATCCTTTCAGACCGGGGCGTGTGGGGTCTCGCCTTGGCCCGTTCTATCACCGATCCGGTCTGGTACTTCTATCTCTTCTGGTTCCCCAAATATCTGATCGACGGGCGCGGGATGACCCTCATGGGCGTCGCGGCAACGGCATGGCTGGTCTATCTCGCCGCCGACGTCGGAAGCATCTTCGGCGGTGGCGCCTCTGGCCGGTTGGTCAAGCGTGGACTGGCGCCGGCGACATCGCGGCTGCGGCTGATGGGCTTCGCCGCGTGCCTCGCGCCGCTCGGCGCGCTGATCGCCACTCAGCCCTCGCTCGCCCTGACCTATGCCCTGGGCGCACTGGTCGCGCTGGCGCACATGGCGTTCTTGGTGAACCTCACTACGCTCGCGGTGGACATCTTTCCCCCCCGCCAGGTTGGCACGATCTTCGGCCTGATCGCGGCGGGGAGCGGAGTGGGCGGCATCATCTCCACCGGGATCGTTGGGCATTTTGCCGAAGGGCGGGATTATGCGCCGCTGTTCCTCGCGATGGCCGCCCTGCATCCGATCGGCTGGCTGATCGCCCGATTTTCGATCTCGCGCGCCCGGCGCGTGCCCGTTCCCTCTCGGGTCTGACACCACATGACGAGCTTCGAAGCAGGCCGGATCGGCACGCACCGCAACCACGGAGCAAGGCTGCGCGAATATGTCTGGCAAGGGCGCCGATGCGTCAGCCTGGAGAATGCGAAGCTGCGCACCGTGATCGCACTTGAAAAGGGCTGCGATATCCTGGAGCTGACTCACAAGCCGACCGACACCGAGACGCTGCACCAGGCGCCCGGCGGCATGTTCCCCCCACTCGCGATGCAATCCTCACCGTTGCCGGGCGGGGGGTTTCGAGACCAGTTCCCCGGCGGCTGGTATGTGATGCTACCGAACGGGCCCGGTCCGTGCGAGCATGGCGGGATCGCCTTTGGCCATCATGGCGAAGCGACGTTCCTCCCTTGGGACTATGCCGTGGAGGAGGATCGAGAGCAGCGGGTGGTGATCCGCTGCCATGCCCGCCTTCGCCGCATGCCGCTGCTGATCGAACGCCGCATCACGCTGGGCGCCGAAGATGCCGTGCTGCACATCGAAGAGGCAGTGACGAACGATTCCTCCCAGCCGCTCGACATGATCTGGGGCCATCACCCGACGTTCGGGGCGCCGCTGCTTGGCGCGGGCGCGCGGATCGATCTGCCCCCCTCGGACATCAAGACGGCGGCCGAAGCGCCGCCGGACGCCACCTTGCCCGTGGCAAGCGAGGGGCGCTGGCCGCATCTGGGCGACGAAGACTTGTCGGTCTTCCCGGACGACGCCCGCAACAGCCAGGACTTTCTGCGCGTCAGCAACTTCGATGCCGGCTGGTTCGCCATCCGCAACCCGGTGCGAAAGGCCGGCGTCGCGCTGCGCTGGGACGAAGAACTGTTCCCCCTGCTGGGCTATTGGCGCCTCGCCGGCGGCGGCAGCGACTATCCCTGGTACGGTTCGCGCAATATGCTCGCGCTGGAGCCGTGCAATGAACTGCCTTCGCTGGCCGATGCGGTTGCGAATGGCACCGCGATCCGGCTCGCCCCGCGCGAGACCCGCGCGACCAGGCTGGTCGCGGCCCTCTTCTCCGCGGACGAGCGGGCAGTGACCGGCATGGCATGGGACGGTACCCTGAGCCTGGAGGCCGGCGATGCAGCTTGAAGGCAAGATCGCGCTGGTCACCGGCGCTGCCGGCGGGATCGGCGAAGCGGTGTGCCGGCGCTTCATGGAAGCCGGTGCCAAGGTGGCGGCGTTCGATCTGACGGAGCCCGCGATCGGGGACCTGCGGGTCGGCTGCGACCTGTCGGATGACACGGGCGTCGCCGGTGCGGCCGATCAGGTCCGCGCAGCCCTGGGCGATCCCGACATCGTCGTCCATGCCGCCGCAACCACCGAATTCGCCGGGACGCTCGATTCGTCCCCTTCGGCATTTCTCCGCGTCTATGACGTCAATGTCGGAGGCGCGCTGAGGCTGGTGCAGGCATTTGCGCCGGCAATGCGGGGCAGAGGCGGCGTGTTCACCTTCGTATCGTCGATCAACGCGCGCATGGGAGCACCCGGGCTCGCGGCCTATGCGGCGTCGAAGGGCGGTCTGGAGACCTTCCTCAAGACCTTCGCGCTCGAAGTCGCACCGGATGGGATTCGCGCGAACGGTATCGCGCCGGCCTCGGTGGATACGCCGATGCTTCGCGCGTCGTTTGCCCGCAACCCCGATCCCGAAGCATCGCTTGCCGCAAACGTCCTGCGCCATCCGCTTGGCCGCCTGGGTACGGCGGAGGATATCGCCGAGGCGATCCTGTTCCTGTCGTCGGATGCAGCGGGCTGGATCACCGGCACCGTGCTCGCCATCGATGGCGGCGCCGGTATCACGCGGCGCTGAGAGGTGGTGATGGATTTCAACAGTGCGCGTGCGCAGCTTCCGTTGGTGGCGATCCTGCGCGGGATCCGGCCGGACGAAGCGCTCGAGGTCGGTGAGGTGCTGGTTGCCGCCGGCTTCACGCTGATCGAAGTGCCGCTCAACTCTCCCGAACCGTTCGACAGCATCGCGCGGCTGGCGCGCGGGCTGGGGGAACGGGCCATGGTAGGGGCGGGGACGGTGCTCGATAAGCCCTCTGTCGACGCAGCGGCCGAGGCCGGAGCAAGGCTCATTTTGGCCCCCAACACCGATGTGGAAGTGATCGCCCATGCAAGCGGCCGCGGTCTCACGGTGATGCCGGGCGTGGCGACGGCCAGCGAGGCCTTCGCCGCCATCCGCTCGGGCGCCGCTGCGCTGAAGCTCTTCCCGGCGAGCAGCCTTGGGGCGGGGACCGTTTCGGCCTGGCGCGCGGTGCTCCCGCGGCACGTCCCGATCTTCGCGGTGGGTGGCATCGATGGCGCCAGCTACGCCCAGTTCACGGCGGCAGGGGTCGATGGCTTCGGGATCGGCACTGCCCTGTTCAAGCCGGGGATGACGGCCGATGCGGTGGCCAGCCGGGGCGGCGAGATCGTTGCCGAGTGGCGGAGATCGATCGGATGATCCTGGGCCGGCGGGCAGCGCTCGGGGTCGTTGCTGGCCTGGCAGCCACTCCGGTGGCCGCCTTCGCGCCTCGGCAACGCAGTTGCGGCCGGACAACCACTGTCTGGGCGACCGCAAATGCCCCGCTGGAATATCCGATCGCCGACCGGACGGTCCGTCTCGCCGTCCGCGCGACCGGGGATGCACCCCGGCTGCGGGCGCGGATCAGCAACGCCTTTGGCACCGCGCCGCTTCGGATTGGCTCGCTGCATGTCGGCGCGCGGGCATCGGGACCGGCCATCCGTCCGGGGAGCAATCGTCGGGCGACGTTCAACGGCCAAGCTGCCGTGGAAATCCCGCCGGGCGGCAGCGCGATCAGCGATGTCGTGCCCGTGCCGGTCGCGGCAAATGCCGATCTGCTTCTGAGCATCGCAGTGGCGGGAAGCCCGGGACAGACGACCGGGCATCTGCGGCCAAAGGACAACAGCTATTTGTCCGGCCCTGGAGATCACGGCGCGCGGGAGGATGGCGAAGCCTTTCCCACGGTCGCTCCGCACTGGTTCTTCGCCGATGCCCTGGTCGGTGAGGATTGCCTGGGCGCGGGGGCAGTGGCGATCATCGGCGACTCGATCACGGACAGCGGCGGAACCCCGCGCGGGGCGTACCAGGGTTGGGTAGATTTGCTGGGGCATCGGCTTGCCCGCTTGCCCGAGCCGCAGCGGCTGGGGCTGGTCAACGCCGGCATCTCCGGCAATCGCGTCGCCGCCGAGCGGCCGGGCTCCGGCCCCAGCGCGCTCGCGCGCCTCGATCGCGACGTGCTCTCGCATGCGGGCGTGCACACGCTCATCATCTTTGAGGGGATCAACGACATTTACGGCACGCCGATCACGGCAGGGCCACTGATCCAGGCACATGCCCAGCTCGCGTTGCGGGCACGGCTGGCGGGGCTGCGCGTCATCGGCGCGACGCTGCTGCCGACGCGTCGTCAGGGTTTCACCGCAGAGCGCGAAGGCGTGCGCGCGGCGCTGAACGGCTTTATCCGCACCAGCCCGCTTTACGATCGACGGATCGATTTCGAAGCCGGCGTGCGTGATCCCGCCGATCCGCTCGCGCTGCTGCCCGCCTATGACAGCGGCGATCGATTGCACCCCAGCCCAGCCGGGTATCGCGCCCTTGCCGAAGCCGTGCCGCTGGGCGTCCTCTACCCATAATGAGGTGTCAGTGAGCCGCTACAAGTCTGCCGGCATGACGAACTTTTGTCAGGTGCTGGCTGTGTTGGTCTTGCTGCTGGTGAGCCCTGCCGCCTGGGCGGCCGAACCCGTTGGACAATGGCGGATCGCCTCGCCCGATGCGCGCGTGGCTGCCGAGGTCCGGCGCGCGCCCTCCGGTGGCCTCGCCTATCGAGTGACCCTGAAGCCGGGGCGTGGCGCCGAGCGTTTAGTGGTCGATTGGTCGGCTTTGGGCATCGCCACCTCAAGGCCGGCATATCCCACCGCAGCGACGCCGGACCTGCTGGCGTCTGCGGCCTTCGCCGGCGTCGAGCGCGGCTCGGTGCACGAGCGCTACCGCATGGTGAGCGGCAAGCGGCGCGACAATGATGCCCGCGCCAACAGCCTGACGCTCAACTTCGACCAGTCTGACGGGATTCGCGTCTCGATCGATTTCCGTGCCTATGACGATGGCGTCGCCTTCCGCTACCGGCTGGCAGGACCCAAGCAGATGACCGGCCTGTATCGGCGGCTCGAGCGCGAGGCGACCGAGTTCGACCTCTCCGGGGCGGAGCGCATGTTCGGGCAGACCTATGATCTGCCCGCGGCGTATCGCCCGGCCTATTCGATGCTGGCGGCGGCCGGGGGCCATGCCGTCGGGGCCGCGCCGCCGACTGCCGAGGCGACGGGCTGGGGCTTTCCCGCGCTCTTCCGCCTGCCGGGCGCCTGGGCGCTGATCCATGAGTCCGGGCTGGACGGGCAAAGCTATGGCAGCCACCTTCAGGTTGTGCCGGGTACGCGGCGGTACCGGGTTGCCGGTCCGGATGCGGGCGAAGTCTATGGCGTCGGCTCCGCCGAGGCGCGGCACCCGCTGCCCTGGACGCTGCCGTGGCGCGTGATCGTGGTCGGCGAGACCGCCGGCGCGATCGCGGAATCGAACCTGCTCTTCCACCTAGCCTCGCCCAATGCGATCGGCGACGACGCCTGGGTAAAGCCCGGGTTGGCATCTTGGAGCTGGTGGTCCGACCGCTCGAGTCCCCGCGACCCCGAGAAGATGAAGCCGTTCATCGACTTCGCCGGCGACATGGCCTGGCCCTATTCGCTGGTCGACGCGAACTGGACCGATTTCGGCTATGATCGGCTCCAGCAGCTGATCGATTACGCGGCAGGGCGGAGCGTCCGGCTGCTCCTCTGGTATAATAGCGGCGGCGATAACAATCACGTCACCGAGCAGCCGCGCAACCTGATGGCGGACACCCACACCCGCCGCGCCGAATTCGCGCGGATCAGCATGATGGGCATCGCCGGGGTGAAGATCGATTTCTTCCACACCGACAAGCAGTTCATGATCCAGCGATATCTGGAGATCCTGCGCGACGCCGCGGACTACAAGCTGCTGGTGGTCTATCATGGCTCCACGACGCCGCGCGGCTGGCAGCGTACCTTTCCCAATCTGATGTCGATGGAAGGGGTGCGCGGGGCGGAGGTCTATACGCTCAACGACCCCGGCTACACCGCCGGTGCGCCGGGGCAGAATTCGCTGCTGCCGTTCACCCGCAATGTCGGCGGATCGATGGATTTTACGCCGGTCGTATTCAGCCAGGCCAGGACGCCCCGCCTGACCACGCCCGCGCACGAAGCGGCGACCGGCATATTGTTCGAGTCGGGGGTTCAGCATCTCCCCGATTCAGTCGAGGCTTACCGCGCTCTTCCCAGCGCCTTGCTCAATTATCTCAAGCATCTGCCCGCCGCGTGGGACGAGACCCGCTTCCTGCCTTCCGAACCCGGACGCTACGCAGTCGTCGCACGCAGGTCGGGCGAGCGCTGGTACGTAGCCGGCCTCAACGGCGAGAACCGCGAAATCAAACTGAAGCTGAATCTGGGCTTCATACCGCACGGGGCGACATTGCTCACCGACGGAAAATTGGGCTCGCCGCTTTCAAGCAGCAGCTATACGCCCGCGAAACGCCCCTTCCAGATCACCTTGAAGCCGTATGGAGGGTTCGTGCTGGCGCCCATGTCGCGCTGAACGCCAGGCGGAGACTGCCGGGCGGTTTCGCACCGGGCACCCACGCGAGATTCGAAAAGGAGAGGTCATGCGGAGAATGCTGGCGGGGATGGCGGCCAGCTGCGGCCTGGCATCTCTCCCTCTTGTCGCCGCTGCGCAAACGGATCTGTCGCCAGCTGCAGACGGCTCGGCAGCATCCGGTTACGCACGTGCGGCGCTCAGCAGACGGGAAGCTCCGTTCACGATCGACGGCCGCTTCCCGGGCGGAAACGTCGTCGTCGCTTCCATTTCGGGCGATCGGGTCCTGCTGCACCAGGATCTCAGGGATATGGGATCGGGCAACTGGTTCTACTGGAACTTCAGGGTCAAAGGCGCCGCTGGCCGGGCGCTCACCTTCTCATTCACTCATCCCTGGGGGGCAGGCCGGAAGCCTCTCAACCCGATCGGAGTGCGCGGGCCTGCTGTCAGCCTGGATGGTGGTCGCACATGGCAATGGCTGGGAGCGGAAGCCGCGAACGGGACGTCGTTCACTTATCGCTTTCCACGCGGGCAGCAGGAGGCGCGTTTCAGCAGCGGCATGCCTTACGTGTCGGACCAGTTCGATGCGTTCATGGAAAAATACCGGCACAATTCGCACGTCGAAGTGAATACGCTCGCCCTCACCCGCGAGGGCCGGCGGGTCGAGCGCGTGCATCTCGGCAATTTGAACGGCAACCCGAAGTATCGAGTGGTTCTGGCCGCGCGGCACCATGCGTCGGAAATGACCGCCAGCTACGTGCTGGAAGGGATCATGCAATATCTGCTCGAAGATCCAGTGAACGGGAGATGGTTTCGCGAGCATGGCGAAGCGCTCATCATCCCGTTCATGGACAAGGATGGCGTGGAGAACGGCGAGCAGGGCAAGGGAAGGCGCGGCAGGGACCACAACAAGGATTACAGCGGCACCAGCATCTATTCCGCGACAGCTGCCCTGCGCGCATATGTTCCAATATGGGCAGCGGGCAAACCCCTGGTCGGGATCGACCTGCATTGCCCATGGATCCGCGGCGGCTCTCACGAGAGGATCCACCAGGTCGGCCATCGAGATCCAGCGATCTGGAAGCAGCAGATGCAGTTCGGCAACAAGCTGCAAACGGCCAGCGCGGCATCCCGCCTCGTTTATTCGCAGTCAAGCGACCTGGCTTTCGGCACAAGCTGGAACAAGGGATCGCCGCAGCCTGATGCGACCTTCAAGGACTGGCTGGCCCAGGTTGACGGTGCCAGGCTCGCAACGACGCTCGAAATTCCTTTCGCCAATGCGTCGGGTGGCGAAGTGACGCAGGAAAGCGCTCGTGCGCTGGGCGCGGATGTAGCCCGCGCGCTAGTCGAATATTTGAAGGAACTGGATGGAGCCGGTCGAGCGCCGAACCCGCACATCCGGAACTAGCAACGCCTCCTGACAGCCCACGGGGGGCGAGCATCCTCCTGCCGATCAGGCATTTGCTCGCCCTCATCTGGCTTATCCAGGGTTGCCAGATCCCGGTACATCGGCCGCATAGTTGGTTACGTTGATCCTGCGACGCGTGATCCGCGTATGCCCATATGCCACCGACTTGCGATAGAAGAGGAACGTCTTTCCGTTATCGTACATGCGATCGAAGTTATCGTCGCCATAGTCGCCGCCATCGAAATCGATCGTCACCGGATATACAGCGTCGCTGCTGCTCGATGTCAGCAACGTCTGCGCGGCGCTCCACGTCAGCAAATCGGTGGAGGTCGCATAGCGCACCGAAGTCGAATCGCGGAAGATCGCGATGTAGTGCTTCGACGGTTTGTGCCACACGACGCTGCGGACATAGGTGTTGAACAGCGCCGGCTGGACTGGGGCGCATGGCTGATTGGTGGTCGTATAGGGATTGCCCATCGTCTGCGTGAAGGCCGGGGCGGACGTGCTTCCGTTCCAGGCACGCCAGCTCGATTTGTTCGATGGATCGGCGCTGCGGAACAGGCAGACGCCCTTGGATTGGCCGCCATAGGCCGGCGTCGAATTGCTGTAGGCGTACATGTACCAATAGCCGTCGAGCGTACCGTCCTGATTGCGCCCTCGCACGATGTTCGATGGCGTTCCATAGCCGATCCAGCCAGCCGCCGGCGTATTCGAATGGCCGGGATATTGGGCATGCGGATAGATGGCGACATGGTTCGGCGCGCCGGCGATCTTGGAGAAGCTAAGATGGCGGTTCGCACTAGAAATCGGCTGCGCCGTCCACACCGGGATCGACGAATACCAGCAATTCGGCAGCCCGTCGGACGTTCCGCCCTGATGACATCCTGCTTCCGAGGTGCGGGTTCCGAAATAGTCTCCGTGGCCATAGCCGTAGATGGTACCGGCGTTGAAGTACAACGCCTGTATCCAGGTCTTCTGATCGAATTGGGATTGATTGTTGTTGCCGACATTGCCGATCATCACCGGGCTGCAATCGAGCGCCGCGGTCTTGTCCGGCCAGTTGGTGAAACCCGTCACCGAGCCGGTCCACTGCCAGCCTTTGGCGTCAGGATCGGATACTGTCATGTGAATGACGTTGAACTGATCCTCGAACACCCTGACCGGCCCGTCGATATGAACTTTCTCCGTGCCGCACTTCATCGTCTCGCTGTCGTGGAAGGTGTTAATCTCCGAGTCCGAAAGCGCAAGGATGGGTGCTGCTGCGGCCACCCCCAACGACTGACCTGTACTGGCCGGCGCGCTCTGTTGCGCCGAGGTCCGGGCCTCTAACGGACTGGAGGAAGGAGCCTTGATAAGGCCAGGCTCCAGTGTGTCTGATGTCAACACACTTGCCGCGGCGGCGAGCGTCGCAATGCCTGTCGTCACAGCCATGCCGATAAAGATTTGGTGCCGCCTCATAGCCTCTCCTTGAGATAGGAAGGCCAGCGCGCCTATTGACGTCGCCGGCGCAAGCTGAGCTCGGACGGGGGAACGACCTCAGCAGCCCATAGCTATATAAGTAACAGTAAGAGCGCAAATCGATATTACGTGCCACGAACGGACCGCTGTGCTTCGGCACTGCTGCCAAGGTGTGGAGAACCCACGCGGAGCCGGTTCGATCGGGAGCGAGTTGGCGCATGGCCTGAACGTTGCCAGCGACTGATCGTAGCCACGATTCAACCTTTGGAAATGAGGGAGAGGCGGCTTAGGGTCAGGACCCATTGATGTGAGGGCTGCGATCTGATTCAGGCTCCGTGAGGAGACTGGATGTGAGCGACCTGTACTGGCTGACGGATGAGCAGATTGCGCGGCTGGCGCCGTATTTCCCGAAGAGCCACGGCAGACCACGGGTAGACGATCGACGGGTGCTGAGCGGGATCATCTTCGTGAACCGCAACGGGCTGCGCTGGCGTGATGCACCAAAGGATTATGGGCCGTACAAGACGCTCTACAACCGCTGGAAGCGCTGGGGTGAGATGGGTGTCTTCACGCGGATGATGGAGGGGCTGTCCTTGGCGGGCGCTGAGCGCAGGACGGTGATGATCGACGCGACCTATCTGAAGGCGCACCGCACGGCATCGAGCCTGGCGGTAAAAAAGGGGGTCTCGGGCGCCTGATCGGCCGCACCAAAGGGGGCATGAACACCAAGCTCCATGCCATTACCGATGCCAACGGCCGTCCTCTGAGCTTCTTCATGACCGCGGGTCAGGTCAGCGATTATATCGGCGCGGCCGCTCTGCTCGACGAGTTGCCGAAGGCGCAATGGCTGCTCGGCGACCGGGGCTACGACGCTGACTGGTTCAGGGATGCGCTCCAGGAGAAAGGCATAATGCCCTGCATCCCAAGCCGAAAATCGCGCAACGAACCGATCAAATACGACAAGCGCCGCTACAGGCGTCGCAATCGGATCGAGATCATGTTCGGCCGTTTGAAGGACTGGCGCCGGGTCGCAACGCGCTACGATCGATGCCCGACCGCCTTCTTCTCCGCCATCGCGCTCGCCGCCACCGTCATCTTCTGGCTATGACCAATGAGTCCTGACCCTAGGGCGCTGCGCCCGGTAACAGCGCCGACCCACCGCCCATGCGGGCGCCCGCTGTTGCACTGCAGGGGCCGCGATTCACGGGCGAGCCTGAACCGCTGCTGCTGAGGGGCCGAAGGATGGCTGTGGGGTTTGAGCCATCGAGGAGGGGGTGGCCGATCGACTGCCAAGTACGCTTGGCGCGACAATCTGCCGCCCAACCGCGCCGCCATTTTTCCCTCGGTCCGGCCATGTGGCGCAGAAAGTGGATGCGTATTCTCAGTCCGTCGGCGAAGAGCCCGTAGATCCTGGCGTTAGTTCGGTTTCGTAGGCGGAGAGATCCTGTCCATCGCTTCTTCGGCCCCGAAAGGGGATACCGCCCCGGGGCAGTCGACCTGCCTGTCGAATGGCCGGGGCGGGAACGCTGAGGGGGCCCAGCGCACGCCAGCTGAATGACGGCGCTGCGTTTCCGGATGATGTCGTCCAGGTTACCGATGAAAGGAGATCTGGGGCAAAGTCTCGGGACCACGTTCCAGGCCACCACGCGGATAGGTACACTGGTCTGCCGGCGAGCGCTGCTGCCAGATGCCACGTAAGATCGAACCTTTCATCGACGGACAAAAGTCATTCAACCGACGGACGGTCTGCCCGTGCGAAAGCCTCTATCACTTATCGCAGGCTCAGCTGTCTATGCTGGCGCCGGTGCAATGGGCGCGCTCGCATCAGCGTAGAAGATCGTTCGACCGGTGCATTGGTGACGTTGCAACGATCGGATGAGCGTAGCCCGCAGCAGGCAGTGCTCGCCCTTTACGGGGACGAGGTGTTGTGGTTGCGAATTCGTGTGAGTCTGGGCGGCGCGTCGGCGCCCGCTTACGATAGACTGAAGTCGCTTTAAGCAGAACCTTGGCTTGGCCGGCGTTATGCTCGTTCTAGCAGCGCGGACGCCTGCCAAGCCGCGGAGCCTCAGCTCCGCGGTTCCGTCACCCCGCCGATGAGGCCTTGGCGCCCCGTTTTAGTGCAGAGGACCTTGCTCTGCGGCGCGTCCTTGGAAGAGCAGCTTCCAGCTTGTTAGCGCCCAGCCGCCGCTGCGATGCCGCGCTCCAATCCGCGGAGTTCGGCGAGGCCGCGCATGCGACCCAGCAGCGAATATCCCGGGTTGGTGTGCTTGTTGAGATCATCCAGCATCTGGTGGCCGTGGTCGGGTCGCATCGGGATCGACCGTTGTTCGCGCTGCTGGAGCGCGTAGACCGCGGCCACGACGGCCGGCATGTCGGCGCTCCCCTCAAGATGCTCGGCCTCGTGGAAGGCGCCGCCGGGCTCGCGCTGGACCGAGCGCAGGTGGAGGAAGCCGATGCGGTTGCCGAGGCGTTCGACCATCCCCGGCAGATCGTTGTCGGCACGGACGCCGAACGATCCGGTGCAGAAGCACAGGCCGTTCGAGGCGGCCGGAACCCGGGCGAAAAGGTCCGCGACATCCGCCTCGGTGCTCACCACCCGGGGCAGCCCGAAGATGGGGAAGGGGGGGTCGTCGGGATGGACGACCAGGCGGATACCGAGCGCGTCCGCTTCGGGGCACACTGCCTCCAGAAAGGCCACGTGGTTGGCCCGAAGCTGCGCAGCGTCGATCCCGTCATAGGTACCGATCGAGCGCAGGAACTCGGCGGAGGTGAAATGCTCCTCGCTTCCCGGTAGGCCCGCGATGATCGTGCGCTCCAGGCCCAGCCGCGCGTCCTCGTCCATCGCGTGGAAGGCGCGGTTGGCGGTCTCGATCATGTCGCCGTCATAGTCGCGCTCGGCACCCGGGCGCTGCAGCATGTGCAGGTCATAGGCCGCGACCATGACGGGATCGTAGCGCAGCGCGCGTGCGCCGGTCGGCAGCGGCCACGCCAGGTCGGTGCGGGTCCAGTCGAGCAGCGGCATGAAGTTATACGTGACCACGTTGATTCCGCAGGCCGCAAGGTTGCGCAGGCTCTCGCGATAGGCATCGATCAGCTGTTCGCATGCCGCAGTGCGCGTCTTGATGCCTTCGTGGACCGGCAGGCTTTCGACAACGGTCCATGCGAGCCCTGCGGCTTCGACCTGCGCCTCGCGCGCCGCGATCGCCTCCTGCGGCCAGACGGCGCCGTTGGGAATCTCGTGCAGTGCCGTCACTACCCCGGTGGCGCCAGTCTGGCGAATGTCGCCCAGGCTTACCGGGTCAGCCGGTCCGAACCAGCGCATCGTCTGCGTCATCATCATGGGCGATTAAGACCTTCGCTTTCGTGGAACCGCCGCGGCGGTCGCGGACAGGCTAGTGCGGACCTGCACGTCAGACAAGTCGCAGTGCGTCGCCCCGCTTCTTGCAGAGATGCTCGTCAAAAGTTATCTGAACAATTCCACAAATGGTGCTTCTTCATGATCACTGTCCAATCCGCGCTACAGGTCGATCCGCGGGACGATGTCGCGACGGCGCTACGCGACCTGCCGGCCGGCGAGACGGTCACGCTGGCGCAAGGCCCGGTGACGCTGTGTGAGCCGGTGCCAAAGGGGCACAAGCTGGCCGCTCGCGCGATGGCGGCTGGGGCAGAGGTGGTGAAGTTCGGCTGGCCGATCGGCCGTGCGACGCTGGACATCCCGGCGGGCGCACACGTTCACACCCACAATGTGCGCACACTACTCGAAGAGGCTCAGCACTATTCCTATGCGCCGCCGGCCTCCGAGGAGCTGGCGCCGGTCGCGCCGCGCACCTTCGAGGGTTATCGACGGGCGAACGGTGCCGTCGGCACGCGCAATGAGATTTGGGTGCTGTGCACCGTCGGCTGCGTCGGCGGGACCGCCCGGCGCCTTGCAGAGCTGGCCGAGCGTCGCTTTGGCGGGCGGGTGGACGGCATCCATGCATTTCCGCACCCCTATGGCTGTTCGCAGTTGGGGGACGATCTCGACCACACACGCACCATGCTCGCCAGCCTTGCCCAGCACCCGAATGCCGGCGGCGTGCTGCTGATCGGGTTGGGCTGCGAAAATAACCAGATGGATGCACTGCTCGCCTCCGCGCCCGGGATCGACCGCAATCGGCTGCGGTCCTTCACCACGCAGATGGTGAGCGATGAATATGAAACCGGCCTCGCCATGATCGAGGAGCTGGTGGCGATCGCGGAACAGGACCGGCGTGCGCCGGTGCCGCTATCGGAACTGGTGCTGGGGCTGAAGTGCGGCGGCTCGGATGGCTTTTCCGGAGTGTCGGCCAACCCGCTGGTCGGGCGCGTCGCCGACGCCGTCGCGAACGCAGGCGGGACGCCGATCCTCACGGAGATCCCGGAGATCTTCGGCGCTGAGCGCATTCTGATGGCGCGGGCCAAGGACGAGGCCGTGTTCGGCGAAATCTGCAAGCTGGTGGAAGACTTCAAGGGCTATTTCATCGCCCATGGCCAGCCCGTCTACGAAAACCCGTCGCCCGGCAACAAGGCGGGAGGCATCACCACGCTCGACGAAAAGTCGCTGGGCGCGGTGCAGAAGGCGGGGCGTGCGCCGGTGGTCGATGTGCTGCGCTACGGCGAACGCGTCCGCCAGAAGGGCCTCCTCCTCCTGGAGGCACCCGGTAACGACGCGGTTTCCTCGACCGCGCTAACGGCGGCAGGAGCGACCGTAATCCTCTTCACCACCGGGCGGGGCACCCCAATGGGCTTTCCCGCGCCCACGCTAAAGATCGCCTCGAACACGAGCCTTGCTGAGCGCAAGCCGGGATGGATCGACTTCGATGCAGGCCCGCTCCTCGACGGCGAGGCGCCCGAAGTCGTGACCGAGCGGCTGCTCGATCTGGTGATCGCGACCGCCTCTGGTCGCGAGACGCGTGCCGAGCGCAACGGCGAGCGTGAGATCGCCCTGTGGAAGCAGGGGGTCACCGTTTGAGGCAGGGATGACAGCGGCTCCGGTGCCGCCTAGGCTGCAAGGGTGCAGGAACCCAGCATGACCCGAGGCGCCGGGCGCAAGCTCTACCAGGCGATCATCGACGCCCTTCAGGCGGACATTGCCAGTGGCCGCTTTACCCCGGGTGATCGACTGCCGACCGAGCGCGAACTGGTCGAACGTTTCAGCGTCAGCCGCCTGACCGTGCGCGAAGCCGTGATCGGCATGGAGATCCTGGGCCTGGTCGAGGCACGGCGCGGATCCGGAGTCTATGTCACGGCCAATGCGCCGGGGCTCCTCCAGCCCTCCGACCTCGACATCGGCGCGTTCGAGCTGATCGAGGCACGCAGGCTGGTGGAGGGGGAATGCGCGGCGCTGGCCGCGATCACGCGCAGCGAAGAGGATATAGCGGCGCTCCGCGAGATTCTTGAGCGGATGATCGCCGAGAACGCGATCGACAGCCCCGACGAGTTCGCGGACCGGGAGTTTCACCGCCAGATCGCGCGCGCTACCGCCAACACCGCGATGGTCCTGACGGTGGAAACGCTGTGGGACGTGCGCCACCATTCCCCCCTTTGCGTCGCCATGCTCGACCGAGCGCGGCGAGCGGGGGTGAAGCCCCGGATCGAGGACCATCGCGCCATCCTGGACGCGATCGCTGCCGGAGATCCGGATGCTGCGCGCCACGCGATGCGGCGACACCTGGGGCGGGTGATCGAGCATTTGCTCGAGGCCACCCAGCACGACGCCCTGGAACGCGTTCGCGCTGAGGCCGCCCAGCTGCGCGACCGTGCGAAC
Organism: Sphingomonas sp. 3-13AW; assembly: GCF_049311085.1. NCBI lineage: Bacteria > Pseudomonadati > Pseudomonadota > Alphaproteobacteria > Sphingomonadales > Sphingomonadaceae > Sphingomonas > Sphingomonas sp. 3-13AW. The sequence continues at coordinate 27,696 of NZ_JASNVZ010000024.1, forward strand.
CGCTTTTCCGCGATCCGCTGAACCTCTACAGCCGGGCGATTGTCGCCCGCGCACCCTCGGTGGTCAGGCGATGGAGCCAGGCCGCCAGCATCTGCGCTAGACCGGTGTCGTTCCTCAGCGTGGGCGGGAAGATCGCGTCGATGGCTAGCAACGCCGCGACCTTCTCCTCGGCGGTGTCGGTACCTTCCAGCGCCGCGGCGGTGCGGGCGGCAAGGGGGTCGTCGACCGTAAAGCTATTGCCCGCATCATCCACCCCCCCTTGCCAGCGCATCCATGCCGCGACCGCGAGTGCCAGCGCAGGACACGGAGCGCCCGTCGCGCGGCGGGCGGCGATGGTCGCGAGTAGCCGCTGGGGCAGCTTCTGCGAGCCGTCCATCGCGATTTGGCGGGTGCGGTGCTGAAGCGCGGCATTGGCGAAGCGCGCCATCAACTGGGTCCGGTAGGCGCTGACATCCAGACCCGGGGGAGGGGAAAGCGTCGCTGCCGCCTCGTTCCAAAGCCGCTGGACGAAATGACGGCCCTCCGGCAGCGCGACGACCTGGTGCACGAAGTCGATGCCGGCGAGGCCGCCGAGATACGCGATGCCGGAATGGGCACCGTTGAGGAGCCGGAGCTTCGCCTCTTCCCAAGGGGCAACATCGTCGGTCAGCTGGACGCCAAGGGCTGCAAAGTCGGGGCGGGCCCCGGTGAAGCGGTCCTCGATCACCCACTGGGTGAAGGGCTCCGTCTTGACCATTGCCTGGTCCTCGACGCCGAGCACCGCCGCGAGATCGGCAACATCGGCGTCGGTGGTGGCGGGGACGATGCGGTCGACCATGGTTTGCGGAAACGCGCCCGCGGCCTCGATCCAGGTTGCGAGATCCTCGTCGTGGGCGGCCGCCATGCGCAACACCGCCTGGGCAAGGCGCGCGCCATTGTGCGGCAGGTTGTCGCAGCTGATCGCCGTGAAGGGTGGGAGGCCGGCAGCACGACGCTTGGCAAGCGCCGCGACCAGGAAACCAGGGGCCGTACGTGGGGCATCGAGGCTGGCGAGGTCGGCGGCTACGTCCGGATCCGCTTCGATCAGCGCTCCGGTCGCCGGATCGAGCTTATAGCCCTTTTCGGTGATGGTCAGCGTGACGAGATGCGTGTCGGGGCTGGCGAGCGCGGCCACCACGGCGGCGGGATCCTCTGGCGCGACCAGCACGGTTTGCACCGCGCCGATCAGCTGCAGGCGGCGGGCGTCACCATCGCGCTCGACCAGGGTGTAGAGCCCGTCCTGCGGCACCAGCTGGTCCCGCACTCCGGGGAAGCGAAGCGACACGCCGATGATGCCCCAGCGCAGGTCGCCGGCGGCGAGCGCGGCGTCGAAGAACGCCGCCTGGTGCGCGCGGTGGAAGGCGCCGATGCCGAGGTGGACGATCCCGGCCTTGACCGCGCGGCGATCATAGGCGGGGCGGGCGACATCGGGCGGGAGGGTGGCGAGGGCCGCTTCGGAAAGGCGTGCGCTCACAGCTTGTAGGCCTGCTTGACGAGATCATAGGTCAGCGCCTGCGCGACTTCGTGCGCTTCCTCCTCGGGCAGCCGGTGCTCGGCGACCAGGCGCGCGAGGAACGCGCAGTCCATCCGCCGCGCGACATCGTGCCGCGCGGGGATCGACAGGAAGGCGCGGGTGTCGTCGTTGAAGCCGACGGTGTTGTAGAAGCCTGCGGTCTCGGTCACGCGTTCGCGAAAGCGGCGCATCCCTTCCGGACTGTCATTGAACCACCAGGGCGGCCCGATTCGAAGTGCCGGATAATGGCCGGCAAGCGGCGCGAGTTCACGCGTGTAGCTGTCTTCGTCCAGGGTGAAGAGGATGATGGTCAGGCGCGGGTCGGAGCCATAGCGGCTGAGCAGGGGATGCAGCGCGCCGACGAAATCCGTCGCCATCGGGATATCGGCACCCTTGTCGCGGCCGAAGCGCGCCATCAACGCGCTATTGTGGTTGCGGTGGACGCCGGGGTGGATCTGCAGCGTCATGCCGTCTTCGATGCTCATCCGTGCCATTTCGGTGAGCATCTGGGCGCGGAACAGCTCTGCTTCCTCGGCTGTGCAGCTGCCGGAGCGCACGCGGGCGTAAAGGCGCTCGGCCTCGGCTTCGGACAGGTCGGCGGTGGCGGCGCTGGGATGGCCATGGTCGGTCGCGGTGGCGCCGCCGACTTCGCGGAAATAGGCGCGGCGGTTCTCATGGGCACGCAGATAGCCCTTCCAGCTCGACACGTCCTCGCGTGCCAGTTCGCCCAGTCGTTCGACGTTCTGCTGGAAGCCTTCGAACTCGGGATCGAGCGCGGGGTCGGGGCGATAGGTGGTGATGACCTTGCCCTGCCACCCGCTGGCGCGAATCGCGCGATGATGGTCGAGCGGGTCGAGCGGACCCTCGGTGGTGGCGATCGCCTCGATGCCGAAGCGCTCGAACAGCGCGCGCGGGCGGAACGCCTCCTGCTTCAGCGCGGCGTCGATGGTGTCGTAATAGGTGTCGGCGTTGGCGGCGGACAGCACTTCGTCGAGCCCGAAGATCTCGACGAACACCCAGTCGAGCCACATGCGCGAAGGCGTGCCACGAAACAGGTGATAGTGGCTGGCGAAGCGCCGCCAGATCGCGCGCGGATCGGCCTCGATCGGGCCGCCGTCGACGCGGGGCACCCCCAGATCCTCCAGCGGCACGCCCTGGCTGTAAAGCATGCGGAAGACATAATGGTCGGGGACGATCAGCAGGCTGGCGGGGTTGCCGAAGAGCTCGTTGCGATCGAACCATGCAGGGTCGGTATGTCCGTGCGGGGAGAGGATCGGGAGCCCGGCGATCCGCTCGTGCAGCCGCCGCGCGATCGCGCGGGTGGTCGGCTCGGCCGGCAACAGCCGATCAGGGTGGAGCGAAAGCTTGGTCATCGAACGGCCTCGAGCAGAGAGGGAGGGCGGACGAAGCCGCCTTGCAGTCGAGCGGGAGGATGCAAAAGCGGCCGGTACGTGTCCAGCCAATTTGTCAGATATCTCAGGCCGGCGGTGCTGCAACCGAGGCGCGCCGGATCAACGTCGACAGGAACAGCGCGTGTTCGTCGCCGTCATCGCCGACACCGTTGCCGATCAGCTTCAGCGCCGCCGCTCGGGCCATCGTCTCGATCGGCCAGCGCACCGTGGTGAGCGGGGGCCAAAGGTGGGAGGCAATGGTCGTGTCGTCGAAGCCGATGATCGACAGGTCGGCGGGGATCTCCAACCCACGCTGGCGCGCGACATGAATGGCGCCGGCAGCCATCTCGTCGTTCGACGAGAAGATCGCGGTGGGGCGGGGCGACAGGTCGAGCAGCCGCTCGGTCGCGCGCATCCCGGACTCGAACGTATAGTCGCCCGGCGCGATCCAGGTGCGGTCGAACGGCAGGCCGGCTGCGGTCATGGCCTCTTCATAGCCGGCCTGGCGCTCGAGCGCGGAGCGGAAGCCGCGGGGACCGGCGATGACGCAGATGTGGCGGTGCCCCGCCTCGATCAGATGGTCGATCGCGTGGCGAACCGTCTCGCGATCATTGGATGCCACCATGTGCTGCGGGACGTCGAAGGGTGCGGAGCCCATGCGGACATAGCGGCAGCCGATCGAGGCACAGAGGCCGGCGAGTTGGTCGTTCTCCGAGATCGGGGGGAGCAGCATTACGCCATAGGGGCGTTGGCGTTCGAGGAACCGGCGGACTTCGCCGAGCATATCGGGGTCGCCGCGGTCGACCGGGTGGACCAGCAGTTCGAACTCGGTGTCCCGCAACACCTCCAACAGGCCGTGCTGGACGCCCAGCACCATCTGCGCGTTCGGATTATCGTGGATCAGAGCGATCACGAAGTTGCGACGCAACGCCAACGCGCGCGCCTGAGGATTGGGGGTGTAGCCAAGCTCGGCGATTACCTGCTCGACACGCTTGCGCGTGTCGTCGTTGAGCAGGTCGCTGTTATTGATGACCCGGCTGACCGTCTTCTTCGAGACGCCCGCAAGGCGGGCGACGTCGTTGATGGTGGGCTGGGACGCCTTGGTCATAGCGTAACCATAGCGAGAAACGGCGGATCGTTGCCAGCACGATCTCGACGGGCATGTTCAACGCGAACGCCGGCCACGCTCTGAGCCTCAAACGGGCACGAAGAGTTCGAAAGTCGTCGGCGCGCCCGGCAACAGGACAACATCGCCGCCATGACTTTGGGCGATCTGGCGAGCCGCGGCCAGGCCGATGCCGTTGCCGTCCGGCTTGGTCGTAAAGAAGGGCAGGAAGATCGACGCCCCATTGGCCGGATCGACGCCGGGGCCGCTGTCGCTGACCTGGAAGGTGAGGCGCCCGTTCGCCGCCGTGGCTGCCAGCCGGACAACGGCCGCGGGGGAGGGGGCACTCGCCTCCACCCCGTTGCGCAGCAAGGCGAGGAGTGCCTGGATGATTTGCGCCTGATCGAGGGACACGGTGACGGCGGGCACTTCGCCTAGCGACAAGGAGGCCTGGGCCTGCCATTCGCCTTCGAACAGGCGGGCAATCTCGGCGAACAGATCGGGGATGCCTATCGGCTCCAGGCTCGGCTCAGGGAGTCGCGCCACCTGGCGATAGGCTTCGGTGAACCGGCGCAGCCCATCCGCGCGCCGGGACAGTGTGCCGAGGATTTCGGGCAGCAGCCGGTCACGACGAGCCTGCGGCGCGTCGAGCACGGCGACTGCGCTTTCGGCGAGAGAGGCGACGGGGGCGAGCGCATTCATCACTTCATGGCCGAGCACCCGCAGCAGCTCCCGGGTTGCCCGCGCCTCCGCTGCGTGTTCCTCCGCCTCTACATCGACTAAGGCGACGACGGTGCGTGCGGCGCGCGCATCCTGAACGGTGACGCGGTCGATCCGCCAGCTGCGGCCGCCGTGGCGCAGGCGTTGTACGTCTGCGGCGAGCAGGGCCGGCGGAACGGGGAGCACCCGGTCGTCGGTGGCGAACAGCTGGCGCGCGGCGCGGTTGAGCGCGCGCACGTTCCGACCCTGCTCAAGGGCGAGGAGTGCGCCGGGCGCGCGATCCAAAAGCACATGCAGCAGGACGCGCTCTTCCTCGAACCCGTCGGCGGCGCGGCTCGTGGAAGACGACGGCTTGTCCACGCTTCTGACGCCGCCCCACACGAACAGCACCACCACCCAGAGGGCGGTGAACGTTGCGACCGCGAGCGTGGCGAGGAAGCCGTGACGGGCGGCCCAGGCCATGACGGCGCCCGCCCCGACCAGCACCAGGCATCCCGTGACGATGGCCGCGCCCCTGCGATAGGCCGCGCGCCTAGAGTCCATAGCGTTCCATCCGGCGATAAAGTGCCTGGCGGCTGAGGCCGAGCGCCGCGGCCGCGTGCGAGACATTGTGCCGGTGGTGCCGCAGTGCCGCCTCGATCATCACCCGCTCGGAGTCCTCAAGCGAAACCCCAAGCGGTGCCGCGGCCGGCGGTGTGACCGCGGCCACTGCCTGTACAAGCCGGGGGGCGAGCGCGGCGGCGTCGATGACGCCCGTGTCGTCCAGCAACACCGCGCGTTCGACCGCCTGCTGGAGCCCGCGCACCTCGTCAGGCCAGCGTGTCGACAGGATCATCGCCTCCGCCGAGGCGGTGAACGGCGGGGCGGCACGGCCATGCCGCGCGGCAATGTCGCGCGCGAAATGGCGCGCCAGCAGCAGCGCATCGTCGCCCCGCTGATCGAGGGGCGGGGCGGCCAGCTCGATAGTGCCTAGCCGTGCCCGCAAGCGCGCAATCAACGGCCGGCAGTCGTCGACGATGCCGATCGGACGGGCGCGAGCCGGTATCGAACTCGCCAGCCGTTCCTGCGCGACATCGTCGAGGAAATCGGGATGCCGTAGCACAAGGGTTCCTGTCGCCCGTTCGATCCGCTCCCAACCAGCAGGGTCGCGCACGTCGACGACCGTCTCCGTGCTGTCGGCATGCGGCGACCCCTGGTGCAGCATTGCGGCGATCAGGGAACGGCCTGCGCCCGAAGGTCCAGAGATAAGGACGCCTGCAGCCAATGGCGCGGACCGGCGGATCAAATCCCGCAGTACGACCATCGGCGGGCTGTCGCCGAGCAATCGCTGCAAGCCGGTGCCTGCAGCGGAGCCGGTAGCGACGGGAACGGCCGGTGTAGTCGCGGCACCGGCGCGCGTGCGCTCCCGCTTGGCGATGGCGGCTGTGACCCGCGCGATCAGATCGGCGTTGCGCCACGGCTTGATCACGAAGTCCAGCGCTCCTGCCTGCATGGCCGCCACCGCAATGCGGATGCCGCTGTGTGCGGTGATCACGACCACCGCAGCGGAAGGGTCGTCGGCCATGATCCGGGCGAGAGTTGCGAAACCTTCAGCACCGCTCGTCTGCCCGCGCGTAAAGTTGAGATCGAGCAGGATTGCGTCGTAGCGGCGACGTGCCAGCATCGAGAATGCTTCTTCCGGGGTCGAGGCAGAGTCCAGCCCGTAGCCTTCGCAATCAAATGCGAGCGAAATCGCGCGCGCTACTTCCGGATTGTCGTCGATCAGCAGAATAGTGTGGTCGCTTGACGCGTATTCTCCTGTCCGATCCCGGACAGTCTGTCCGGACATGGACGGGGACACCGCGGATGATTCTTCGTTGACCATTGTTTTCGCACGATTTTCTGTTTTCCGCGGAACTGCGGGACACTGTTCGCATGATGACTGAACAGCCCGCAACCGCAACAGCTTCTCCCGGCGCGGCGATGGATCGCCGCGTGAAGGCCCAGCCCAAGCCGTGGTGGCGGCGTCCAGCGACCATCGCTGCGGCGTTGATCCTTGTCGCCGCGATCGGCATCTGGCGTTTTCTGCCGGCGGCGGGGTCGACCGATGTCGCCACCGCCGACATCGAGATGGGCAGCGCCGTGCGCGCGCCGTTTGCCGATTATCTGCCGGTTCGAGCGACCGTAGCGCCGCGCGTCACCACCCTCGTCGGGGTGCTGTCGGGCGGGCAGGTCGAGCAACTGGTGGTGCAGGACGGGGCGATGGTGGCCGCGGGTCAAGCTCTGGCCACGCTGGCCAACCCAGAACTCAAGCTCGATGTGCTCACGCGCGAGGCGGGGATCGCGAGCCAGCTTGGGCAGGTCGCTGGCGAGGATCTGGGGATCGCCCGCAATCGACTGGACCGTGCGGCGCAGATTGCTCAGGCGAACTACGATCTTCTCACGGCGCGACGTGAACTTGGTATCCGTGAGCAGCTGCACCAGCAGGGTTTTGTAGCGGACGCAGGCCTGCGGAGCTTTGCCGAAGAGGCCGCCTATCAGGAGAAGCGCCTCGCACAGCTTCAGAGCGGCGGTGCTGCAGAAGCCCGGATCACCGGCATTCAGGCGGCACGGCTTGCCGACACCCGCAACCGGCTGCAAGGCAACCTTGCCGCAGTGCGCGCGGGCCTGGACGCGCTGGTCGTCCGCGCACCGGCAGGGGGCCGCCTCACCAACTTCACGATCCAGCCAGGCCAGACGCTCAAAGCCGGCGACCCGGCGGGTCAGGTCGACAGCGAGGGATCGTGGAAGCTGGAGGCTGACGTCGACGAATTCTATCTCGGTCGCGTGCATGTCGGCCAACCGGCCACCGCGCAGGACGCCAGGCTTGTGGTGAGCAAGGTCCTGCCAGCCGTGAAGGAAGGGCGCTTCCGTGTCGAACTGACGTTCAGCGGCCGTCCGCCCGCTGGTCTCAACCGCGGTCAGACGCTCGACAGCCGGATCACGCTCGGCAGCACCGCGCCCGCGCTGGTCGTACCGGTCGGTGGGTGGCTCGATGGCGGCGGCGGGAACAGCGTCTTCGTGGTCGACCCGGACGGGCGCCATGCCCGCCGCCGGCCCATCCGGATCGGCCGCCGCAATCCGGAGCAGGTGGAGGTCCTGTCTGGGCTCACCCCGGGCGACCGCATCCTCATCACCAATCTGCCGTCCGTGAAGGGCGACACCTTGAACCTCCGCTAGACCAGGACCCGAACATGATCCGTCTTGAGAACATCCAGCGCCGCTACGTATCCGACGAGGTCGAGACGACGGCACTTCACGACATTAACCTTGCGGTAGAAGCCGGTGAGTTCGTCGCCATCATGGGACCTTCGGGTTGCGGCAAGTCGACGCTGCTAAACACCCTGGGTACGGTCGATCGACCTACGGGCGGGCGCTATCTGTTCGACGACCGCGACCTGGCCGCGCTGGACGAAAAGGCGCTCGCCCGCTTTCGTGGCGAGACGCTGGGCTTCGTCTTCCAGAGCTTCAACCTGATCGACGAGCTAACGATCGAGGAGAATGTCGCGCTCGGCCTCGCCTATCGCGCGAGCGCCGGCGACCGCCGCAGCCGCGTTGCCGCGGCGATGGACAAGGTCAGCATCGCGCACCGGGCGCGTCACTATCCTCATCAGCTTTCGGGCGGTCAGCAGCAGCGCGCCGCCATCGCGCGCGCGATCGTCGGGGATCCCAAGCTGATCCTGGCCGACGAGCCGACCGGCAACCTCGATACCGCCAACGGCGAGCAGGTGATGAACATTCTCACCGGCCTCAACGCCGAAGGCGCAACGATCGTGATGGTCACCCACTCGCCCAGCCATGCCGACATGGCGCGCCGCCGCATCGACATGCTGGACGGCCGCATCGTCGCATCCGTCGCGCGCGCGCTCTGAAGGAGCCGAGCCATGAACCGCTTCGCATTACTTTCGCTCTATCGTTCGCTCACGCGCCACAAGCTTTATGCTGCGCTCAACATCGGGGGCCTTGCCGTCGGCATCGCCGTCTTCCTGGTCCTCAGCCTCTACGTCCGTTTCGAGACCAGCTATGACAAATGGCTGCCGGAGCATGAGAAGATTTACACCGTCCAGAGCATCTGGAATTTCCCCGGAAGTCCCTTCAACGGCCCCAGTAATTCTACGATGTCAGGACTGCTGGAGCAGATTCAGGAGGACTTTCCAGGCGTCGTAGGCACCCGCATTGGGGGCGGTGAGAGTTCCGTGCTTCGCGGCGGCGTCGCGGTTCGGGAAGACGTTGCCGAAGTCGATCCAAGCTTCTTCGACGTGTTTCGCCTGCCGATGGCGCGTGGTGACGGCGCAACGGTGCTGAAGGATCCGACTGGCGCGCTGTTGAGCGAAACGATAGCCCGGAAATACTTCGGAAACAGCGATCCCGTCGGGCAAACCATCACGATCGCATCCAAAAACTATCGCGTCGGCGGCGTGTTTCGCGACCTTCCAAAGAACAGCGAGTTCAAGCTCGGCATCCTGGTTCCGATGCCTAGGGTCCATGACGACGAGAATTGGTATCGCTGGGGAGGTAGCAGTCTTCAGACCTTCCTTCGCTTCGAAACGCCCGAGGCGGCACGTGTCTTTGAACAGAAGCTACCCGCCTTTGTCGCACGCCGGGGACGACCTGATTTGGGCGAGAAGGCGTCCGACCACGTGAAGCTCGCGCTGCTCCCCGTGGCGCGCCAGCATCTGGAGCCGCAGCTAACCGCATCCTCGAGCCGCAAGATCACGATTGTGACACTGGGTTTGGTTGGCCTGCTCACGCTGCTGATCGCGATCGTCAACTATGTGAACCTGGCGACGGCGCGTGCGGGACTCCGCGCGCGCGAGGTCGCCATGCGCAAAGTCCTGGGCGCAGACCAGGGTGCACTGGTGAAGCAGTTCCTGGGTGAGGCGGTGCTCACCGTTGCGCTCGCAGCGCTGATTGGCCTGATGTTGGCGGAACTGGGTCTGCCGTTGGTCAACGCGGCGGGCGGGCACTCGCTCACCATACCCTATGGCGTCGTAGTGCCGGCGCTGGCGCTCCTGGTGCTGGTGGTGGGCATCGCCGCGGGTATCTATCCCGCGTTGCTCTTGTCACGCTTCCCCGCCGCGGCGGTCCTTGCCTCCGCGCGCGCACCGGGCGGCGGTCGCGCGGGAACCCGCATCCGTGAGGCGCTGGTAGTTTTCCAGTTCGGGCTCGCGAGCGCCTTCATTGTCGGGACGCTGGTACTCTTCGCCCAGACCCGGCATGTTCAGCAGGCCGATCTCGGCTTTCAGCGCGAGGGACTGCTCATCGTCCGCTCGATGGGGGACAGCGCCCTCACGCTGGCCCAACGGCGCGCGGTCGGCGCCGCAATCCGCAGACTGCCGGGCGTCGAGTCCGTCGCGTTGGGAGACGGCGCGGCCGGAGGCACGGGCCAAGACCAGGCTACCAACCTGAAGCAGGCGGGCACGCCGGGTCTCGGTACGTCGGTGCGATGGATCGAGGTCGGTCCCAGCTTCTTCCAGACCTATGGCGCGCGCGTGATCGCCGGACGTCTGTTTGACGAAGCGCATGGCGCTGACGACGCTGCGGGCTTGCCGGAAGGGCAGGCTCGGAACATCGTGATCAATCGGCGCGCCGTCACCACCCTCGGCTTCCGGTCGCCGCAGGATGCCATCGGCAAAAGCGTTGGCGGAACAACTTATCCCCGCACGATCATCGGCGTGGTGGACGACATGCGCTTTTACTCACCCCGTGAGCCCAACAGCGCTGCCTTCTACATCTATTTCCGACAGCCCGAGGAGGGTGAGGGCCGGGTTGCCACGGTCCGCTTCCAGGGCGACCCGAGGGCGATGCTGGCGGCAATGCGCGGCGTCTGGCAGCGCACGGTGCCGCAGGTTCCGTTCGACGCGGACACCGCGGACGCACGCCTCGCGCTGTTCTACAGTGACGACCAACAGGCCACTCAGCTGTTTGCGATCGGCGCCGGGCTTGCGGTCCTGATCGGCTGCGTGGGGTTGTGGGGGCTGGCCTCGTTCAACACGGCTCGGCGGGTCAAGGAGATCGGCATCCGGAAGACGCTGGGTGCGTCGGCCACCGACATCGTCAAGCTGCTGGTGGGCGAGTTCCTGCGACCGGTGCTGCTGGCCAATCTGATCGGCTGGCCGCTGGCATTCGTCGCCGCGCGCACCTGGCTGGCCGGGTTCGATGATCCCGTCGGTCTCTCCCCGCTCTTCTTCCTGGTGGGCAGCCTCGTCGCTACCATCGTCGCAGTGGTGACCGTCATCGGCCAGTCGCTGCGCGCGAGCCGTGCGGCTCCGGCTTGGGCGCTTCGCCATGACTAAGTGGCTTGCAACCGCATCGCTGCTGCTGGCGATCCAGCCCGCGCAGGGCGAAACGCTGCGCGAAGCGATCGCGGCGGCTTATGAAACCAACCCGGAGCTCGCCGCAGCGCGGGCCCGACAGGAGGCGCTGGCCGAGGCGCCGCAACAGGCTCGTGCCGAAGGGCGGTTGGTCGCGGAGGCGAACGGCGACCTGGGGTATGATCGCTTCGGTAGTGGTACGGGCGGCGTGGGCACGGTCGGCGCAAACCTCCCGATCTGGACCGGCGGGCGGGTGTCCGCGAGCGTTCGGGCCGCGCAGCGCCAGGTCGCTGCGGGCGCGGAAGGGGTGCGCGATACCGAGGCTGCGATCCTGCAGAGCGTTGTCGCTGCCTATGCCGATCTTCTCTACCAGCAACAGGCGGTGGAAGTGGCGCGGGTCGGGATCGAGCGGCTGGAACGGCAGGTGGCGGAAGCCCGCGCGCGGCTGGACCTGGGCCAGGCGACGCGAACCGATGTCGCGCAGCTGGAGGCACAACGCGCCTCGGTGGTCGGCAACCTGGCCGACGCAGAGGGCGGCTTGGCGGCCGTTGCCGCGTCCTATCGGGCGATCGTCGGCCGGCCTCCCGTGGGGGCACTTTCGCCGGAAATTCCCACACCCGCCGCTTTGCCTGCGACGATCGAGACCGCGCGAGAGGCAGCCGGCTTCGACAATCCGATGCTGCTGCGGCAGCGCCGGGCGACGGAAGCGGCAGCGGCGCAGATCGATCGGGAGCGCGCCGAGCGGGCCCCGTCCCTGGGGCTCAGTGGTGCGTATGGCTATGGGGCGCAGCGGGTCCACGGCGACCTGCGCGGCTATGAGGCGGCCGCGCGCGGCGGGCTCACCCTGCGCATCCCCTTGCTCACCGGTGGGCTTGTTGCCTCGCGGGTCCGGCAGGCGGAAGCGACCTTCCGCGCGGAGCAGTTCACCACCGAGGCGGCGCAGCGCGAGGCGGAACGTCAGGTCGATGCCGCCTGGGGCACGCTCTCCGCGGCCCGCCGTCGTCTCGAAGCGGACATCGAAGGCCTGGCCGCGGCCGATCTCGCGCTGAAGGGCGTACGAGCGGAATATGGCTTCGATCTTCGCTCGACGCTGGACATCCTGGTTGCGGATCAGAGCTTCAGAAGCGCACAGCTTTCCGTGGCGCGCAGCCGCAGCGACGTGCTCAATGCGGAGGCCGCGCTGTTGCGCGCGACGGGACGGATGACGGAGGCGGCGTTCACGCAATGACAGCGGGAGCGCTGGGGCCGCCCTCGGAATTGCCGGGTCATCCGGCGCTTGGCGGGAAGGGGAGACGCGTATGTGAACAACGGCCTCGTACGCAGCTGGCGCATCCGCGAGTGGGCGACCGTTGTCGGCGACGATGCCATTTCGATCTTGCGGCCAGAATGATGAGACGTCGGTCCCACCCTGCCCGACGACCTCTCGCCTAAGCTACCGTACTCACGGCGACGTGGCTCTGTCACCGGAAGCGGGGGGCTTGCGTGAAAGCCCCCCGCTCCGTTGAAGCGTCCCGGTAACCGGTACTCCATCAATGCCTGTGCCTAGAGCCGCACGCGCACACCGAAATTGTACCGCGCGCCCGTCTCCTCGAGGAGCAGATAGCGCTCCTCGATGGCAGACCACTCGTTGACCTTCTCGTTCAGGACATTCACGCCCTGGAGGTAGACTTGCACGTTCTCGGTCACGTCATACGCAAGATTGAAATCGAACTGGCCATAGGATGAGCGGTTGCGCGGACGCCCTTGGCTGGAACGGCATGAGCGCAGATAATCGGAACGCCAGTTGTACGAGGCCCGGGCGGAGATCCCGAACTTTTCATAGAACACGCTTCCGTTCGCGGAGTGTGGCGACAGGCCGTTATAGCCACAGTCATAGTCCGCAAGCGTCTGGTCGCGCTGCACCTTGCTGTCCACATAGGTGTAATTGCCGGTGACGCCGAAGCCCGAAGCGAAGCCGGACAGCCAGTCGAACGCATATTGTCCGCCCACCTCGATGCCGCGGATATAGCCGGTCTGGCCGTTGCGGGTACGCGTGTCCTGGAACGTGCGGCCGAAGCGGACGACCGGCAGCGTCTGAAGCTCCAGGAAGTTGCTCAGATCCTTATAGAAGCCGCCTACGCTCAGGTAGCTGACCGAGGAAAGATACCATTCGGCCGACAGATCATAGTTGGTCGACTTGAACGGCAACAGGCCCGGATTGCCGCCGGACGATTGTGGCACCGAAATCCGTCCGCCAAAATTATTGTTCACGCCGAGATCGGTCAGCGTCGGGCGTGTCACTGTCTGTGAAAACGCAGCACGCGTGATGAAATTGTCGGTGATGTTGATCTTGATGTTGGCCGACGGCAGCGCGTTGACATAGCTGTTCCGCACCGAAACGGCCGTTGCCGGACCATAGGTGTATTGCAGAGTGTCATCGCCGGGGGTGTTGGTGATACTGGTGACCGGGGTGTTGAAACCCGACGAGACGACGTCGGTCTTGATCACGCGAACCCCGACATTTCCGGTCCAGTTCGACCCGCCGAATTGCATGGCGATGTAGCCGGCTGTCAGCTTTTCCTGGACGTTCACCGTGCCCCGAAGCTGCTCGCGCACCCCGAATGGCCCGCCGGGCAGAGCAAGGAGGCGTGCCGCAAACGCGGCCTGTTCCTCTGGCGTTCGTCCATTGGACGGGATCGCGAGCGTTGCGGGGTTGTTGAGATAGGCAAGCATCGCGTCCGCGTCGAACTCGAACAGGGTCGGAGGGATGGTGGTCCCCGTTCCGAGCAGATCACCCCACTCGTAACTTTTCAGAAGACCCTGAGCGATCGGGACCTGATATCCGCAATAGGTGCAGTTGGTGTCACTGTTGTTGAAGGACCGGTTGATCTTCCGACGTTCTGTATAAGAACCGCCAATCAACACGGACCGCAAGACCGAGTCGTTTACATCGAACTTGGTATCAAAATGGAATTCCGATCCACGGTCCCGCGACGTGTTCCGGTCAACGGACATATAGTGGAGGCGCATCCGGTCGGGATCGTTGATGATGTTGTTATCGAACCCCACGGTTGGCAGGCCGGCGCCGCCTGCGACGTCGAACTGATAACTATAGGGGAGTAGCGCACCGATCACGAGGTAGCGGCTCGGCGATTTCCGATTCGCCCCGGTCTTCGACGCGTCGAACCGCAGTTCGACGCCGTCGGTCGGGTTCCATTTGACGTTTCCGCCGACCTGGTAGCTGTCCGACTGGCGGTTCGTGGTGTTGTAGACATGGTCGATCTTTGCGTTCAGCCCGTTGTTCGTAAGCCGGTCGCGATTGTCTTCCAGGAACTGCGGGTAGAGGGCGATGAAGTCGGCGCCAATCATGCCGAGGCTGGTCGCCGTCCCGTTTTCGTTGAACGTCGGCTCGAAATAGGGCGCCGCCAGGAAGTTATCCATCCTGCGCACCACGCCGGACACGTCGAACTTGGAATAGATGCCGTCTACCGTGATCTCCAGATTGTCGGCGGGGCGGTATTGCACCGAACCGGCGACATTGATCCGTTCGCGCGTTTCCTCGACCCGCTGATAATAGAGGCTCTGGGGCACATTGACGTTGCCCTCGCGCGGGTAGCGCGGGTCCGATCCGGTCAGCAGCGTAGGCTGGTCGTTGATCATCGAGATGATGTCCGGGCGACCGTTGATCCACCCGTCGATCGCGATCTGATCCGCCTGGTTCTTCCGCTTGGAATAGGCCCCGGACAGAACGACGCCGAACGTCTTGTCGGGGTTGGTCCATGATGCGACGGCCGATGCGTCCGGGCCGGCCTTTTCACGCAAAGTGTCATAGATGCCACCTGCGGATGCGGCGAAGTGGAACCCGTCGCGCTGATCCAGAGGGCGCGCTGTGATAATGTTGACGGTGGCTCCGATGCCCCCTTCCTGAAGCTCGGGCACGCTGGACTTGAAGACATCGGTGCGCTGAATCATGTTCGAAGACAGCACGTCGAATGAGAATTCTCGGCCAGGATTGTCGGTCGCCATGATGCGACCGTTGACCAGCACCGTGTTGAACTCGGGCCCAAGCCCACGCACGGTGATGAACTGCCCCTCGCCACCGGACCGGTCGATCGCGACGCCGGTAATGCGTTGGAGGGATTCCGAGACGTTGGCGTCCGGAAACTTCCCGACATCCTCAGCGGAGATGCTGTCGACGATCTGGTTTGCGTCGCGCTTCACGCGCGCCGACGTTGAAAGGCTGCTTCGGATGCCAGTGACCACGATGTCGCCAGAGGCCGTGCCATCCTGCCCATCTTCCATGACAGCTGATGGATCTTGCGCCGGTGCGGGTGACGCTTGTTCAGGACTAAGACCATCCTGCGCGAGGGCTGGCGACGCAGCCAACATCGTCCCGATCAGCAAACCCACCTTGAAGGTATGCATCCTTGCTCTCCCTGATGTTGCGGGTTTGCCCCGCTATAAGAGAAAGGTAATTTGCTATTGAGATAAGAACAATATGTTCGAGGCTTGAATCGGGACTCCACTTGCCCCGATAAACACACGGCACAACTAAGAACTGGCGATGAGCTGAGATCGCCAAAACCGTAACTACATTGTTAACCTCACACGCGTTCTGACATGTCATTTGTAACAAAGGGTGAGTCCTGAATGGCTCGGTAATAATCCTTTGCTGCATGACTGTGGCCACGCCGCGCAGCCCTGGGTAATTTTGACGCATCCCCTCGTCGCGTGCCGCGTTGGTCCCGCAGTTCGCTATTTCCGGAGAAGTGCCTTGTCCCAGCCCACGATCGCGGATCTGTTTGCGGAAACCCTGCACTTGGCCGGGGTAGAGCGGATCTATGGTGTGGTCGGGGACAGCCTGAACGGTCTCACCGACAGTCTTCGGCGGCAGGGAAAGATCGAATGGATCCACGTTCGTAACGAGGAAGCCGCCGCCTTTGCCGCCGCCGCCGAGGCGCAGCTGACCGGCAAGCTGGCAGTGTGCGCGGGGTCTTGCGGGCCGGGCAACATGCACCTGATCAACGGGCTGTACGATGCCCATCGCAGTCGCGCGCCGGTGCTCGCCATCGCTGCACAGGTGCCAAGCGCCGAGATCGGCTCCGAGTATTTTCAGGAGACCCGTCCGGAGTCCCTGTTCCGCGAGTGCAGCGTCTATTGTGAGACCATCGCCGACGTCGAGCAAATGCCGCGGACGCTGGAAATCGCCATTCGGGCAGCCGTCGGGCACAGTGGCGTATCTGTCGTTTCCATTTCCGGCGATGTGGCGCTGCGCGAGGCGGCGGGGGGGCTCGCGCGCTCAGCAGAGGCGATCCTTCCCGCCGCGCCCGTTGTTGTCCCGAGCGCCGATCAACTGCAGCGGCTGGCAACACTTCTGAATGACGCTAAGCGGGTGACGATCCTCGCGGGTCGCGGCTGTCGCACTGCACATTCCCAGCTGCTCGCGCTCGCGCAGAGACTCCAGGCGCCCATCGTGCATGCGCTCGGCGGAAAGGAGTTCGTCGAGTATGACAATCCCTACGACGTCGGCATGACCGGCCTGATCGGCTTCTCCAGCGGCTATGAGGCGATGATGGCGTGCGACACGCTCCTCATGCTCGGCACAGACTTCCCGTACCGTCAATTCTATCCGACCGAAGCAAAGGTCGCACAGGTCGATCTCAGACCGGCGAACCTCGGACGCCGGACCTCGATCGACATCGGAGTCGTGGGCGACGTCGGCGTGACGATCGACGCGCTGCTACCGAAGCTTGCGGGCGGGCGCGACAGCGCTTTCTTGGCTTCCTCGCGCAAGAACTACGCCGAGGCACGAAAAGGGCTGGAAGATCTGGCCCAGGGCAAGCCGGGAAGCGGCATTCTCCACCCGCAGCATGTCGCACGTCTGGTGAGCGAGATGGCAGCGGACGATGCGGTGTTCTCCTGCGACGTCGGAACGCCGACGGTGTGGGCGGCGCGCTACCTCGCGATGAACGGGCGTCGCCGCTTGCTCGGCTCCTTCAATCACGGATCGATGGCCAATGCCTTGCCGCAGGCGATCGGAGCCCAGGCCGCCTATCCGTCGCGGCAGGTGATAACGCTGTCGGGGGACGGCGGCTTGGCGATGCTCATGGGAGAATTGCTGACCGTCCGCCAATTGAGGCTTCCGGTGAAGATCATCGTCTTCAACAACGGCACCCTGGGGTTCGTCGAAATGGAGATGAAGGTCGCCGGCATGATCGAGACGGGGGTCGCGCTCGACAACCCGGACTTCGCCGCGATGGCTCGCGCGATCGGCATTCATGGCGTGCGTGTAACCGATCCGGGCGACGTGGAGGCGGGAGTGCGGGAGGTGTTGGCGCATCCCGGTGCCGCTCTGTTGGATGCCGTCACCGCACGGAGCGAGCTGACCATGCCACCAAAGGTCACGCTCGCCCAAATGAAGGGTTTCACGCTCTACATGGCGAAGGCTGTGCTGAGCGGCAGGGGCGATGCCCTGGTAGAACTTGGGCGAACGAATACCGGGCTTCTCGGCCGATTGCTGCGATGAGGTTCGGTGTTTTCGGGTGGCGTCCCGGCCGGTTGCCCAACCAAACCATCAAGGATGGGAAGTCGGAAACTGGATCTGAAACACCGTTTCCCCGGGCTTGGTGGATAGCGAGACCTTCGCGCCATGGGCTTCGGCGACGCGGGAAACGATGGCGAGACCGAGCCCGGAGCCGGCCATCGCGCTGCGATCCCCCCGCCAGAAGCGGCGAAAGACGAGTTCCTGCTCGCTTTCCGGTATCCCGGGACCGTCATCGATTACCCGGAGCGTTCCGTCGGGCTGGACGTCCACTTCGATCGTGGTGCCATCCGGCGTGTGTGTGACGGCGTTTTCCACAAGCCCTTGCAGCGCTCGTGCGATCATCTCGGCATTGCCCGGGACGATGACACATTCGGATCCGCTCAGGCCGATACTCTGCCGGCGGCGAAATGCGAGCGGCGCGATGGCCGCCACGGTTGCCGCAGCAATGGCGTGCAGATCGACGGCCTGATCGAGCGGGGGAAGGGCGCTGTCCAGTTCCGCGATGTCCAGCAGCTGGCCGACGGTTCGCCCAAGCTGGTCGAGGTCCCGCTTCAGATCAGAACGGAGCGGTTCATCGGTCACGGCGTGGACCCGCATTCGCGCGAGTGCGATCGGGGTTCTCAGTTCGTGCGCCGCATCGGCCGTGAAGTCTCGTTGGCTCCGGTAGCTGTCGACGAGGCGGTCGAGCGCGGCATTTACGGCACTCGCGAGCGGCCGTACCTCGGAAGGAAGCTGCGCCTCTGGCACGCGAATATCGAGCCGGTAGGGATTGAGCGTGCTCACAAGCGCGGAGGCGTCCTTGACTGGTCGCAGGGCCTTGCGAACGATCCACGCGTCGACCAGCAGCAACAGCAGGAGCAGCGGCAGGATGATGACCACGCCATAGATCAGGAACTGCCTGAGGACGTCGTCAACTATATAGTCCGGGTGCTGGAGGTTCTGCACTGCGACCACCCAGAGACGGGTGTCCGCAATTTGCACGGGCATGCTGTAGCCCGAGTAGATCGCGGCGCGCGAGCGGCGCGTGAAGTAGGTTGCAGTTGCACGCCGCGGGATCTTGTCCCCGGTCAGGGTCGCGACCGGCTCAGAGCCGGTCACGCGCCGGCCGGAGCGATCCAGCACCACGACCGAAAAGATGCGCGGCAGCTCGGTCGGCTGGGGCGGCGCTGCGACAAGGTGCACACGGCCATCGGGTCCCACGCGCAGGTCCTTGAGCGCAGTCTCCACATGCAGCTGCAACGTCTCGCGCTGGAAGCGCTCCGCGGTCGAGTCCAGGAACCAGTAGACTCCGGCAGAGACCGCGAGCGCGGTGAAAAGCACGGCCAGGCCATGCCACCAGAGAATTCGCGAAAGAAGCGAAGGGAAGCGGAAGCTCACGCGCCGCGAACCCCGAGCATGTATCCAAGGCCACGCACGGTCACGATCTCCGCAGACGCCCCCGCGCTAGCCAGCCGCCGGCGTAGACGATGCACGCACACTTCCAGCGCGTTGGAACTGAGATCGTCGTCGATGCCGAAGAGTTGTGCCTCGACGGTGGCTTTTGGAACGACGCGGCCGTGCCTGCGGATCAGCACGTCGAGCAGTTCGAGTTCGCGTGCGGACAGCACCGTCGGCAGCCCGGCGATCACGACCCCGCGAGTGGTGGGATCAAATTCTACGTTCCCGCACTGGATCACGCGGTCGACGATCGTGCCGCTGCGACGGAGCAGCGCCTGGAGCCGGGCAAGCAACTCCTCGGGTGCGAAGGGCTTCACAAGATAGTCATCCGCACCCGCCGCCAGACCCGCGACGCGATCCGCGATTGCCCCCCTGGCGGTGAGCGCGATCACGGGCGTGGTGTCGCCACGGCCGCGCATCTCTCGAACGACCGCCAGGCCCGATCCATCCGGGAGGCCGAGATCCAGTACGACGGCCGCATAGGCGCCCACCCGCACCATCAACTGCGCATCCTCCACCGCGCCGGCATGATCCATCGCGAAGCCGGCAGTGTCCAGCAAACGCCCCAGCATGGGCACCAGCTCGCCATTATCTTCGACAACCAGCAGTCTCATTCCGCTCCTCGCGCGTTTCTCCGCCGGATGTAAGGCTCATGTAAGCGCGCTGCCCTAGCTCGGCCGTGAAGTCGACGGCCGTTCGTGCCGCAGGCGCAGAAAACGGATCCGAGCATGTACCAGTCCGCCGTGCGGGTCACGCCCTCCCGCTTCACGCCCAGGGGGCAAGAGCCGCTTCGCGTCGCGCTCTTCTCGGGGAACTACAACTATGTCCGGGACGGCGCCAACCAGGCGCTGAACCGGCTGGTGGAGTATCTGGAGCGGCGCGGTGCATCGGTTCGTGTCTATTCGCCGACCTCGAAAACTCCCGCTTTCGCGCCTGAGGGAAAGCTTGTCTCCGTGCCATCGGTGTCGCTGCCGGGCCGGGGAGAATACCGTCTGGGCCTCGGGCTCCCGTCGAGCCTGCGGCGCGACCTTCGCGCGTTCCGCCCGCACCTGTTCCATCTCTCGGCGCCCGACTGGACCGGCAGCGCGGCGCAGCGGTTCGCGGCGGACCTTGGCGTGCCGATCGTCGCCAGCCTCCACACGCGGTTCGAGAAATACGCGGACTTCTACGGGGCACGCTTCGTACGACCGGCGATAGAGCGCCATCTGGCGCGCTTCTACACCAGAAGCGACTGCGTGCTCGTGCCCACCAGAGCCATTGCTGACGAGTTTTCTGCAGCGGGCCTGGAAGGGAAGGTGCGGCAGTGGGGCAGGGGTGTGGATCGCGCCCTGTTCAACCCTGCCCGGCGCTCCGCGGAGTGGCGTGCGCGCAATGCCGTTCCGCGTTCGGCAGTCACGCTCCTGTTCTTCGGCCGCCTGGTACGCGAAAAGGGGCTGAGCGACTTCGCGGACGTCTGCGACCGGCTGACGGCCCGCGGTGTCGCCATACACCCCGTCGTGGTGGGCGAGGGGCCCGAGCGGAGATGGCTGGAAAGACGCCTGCCGTCCGCCTGCCTGACCGGGCACCTGATGGGCGAGGCACTCGGCGAGGCAATCGCGAGCGCCGACATCTTCTTCAATCCCAGCACGACCGAGGCGTTCGGGAACGTGACATTGGAAGCGATGGCATCGGCCCTGCCGACCGTCAGCGTGGACGTTCCGAGCGGCAGCGCGTTGCTGGGGGATGGAGCGGGTGTCCTGTACCCGCCCGGCGACCTGGACGCTGCGGTGGTCCACATCGCGCGCCTCGCCGCGTTCGGCGACATGCGCGCTCGCATGGGCCAACGCGCCCGCCAGGCCAGCGCCGCCTATGACTGGGATTCTGCATCGCTTCAGGTGTGGGAGAGCTATCTGGAGCTCCTTGGCTGCGGCGCGGTCGTGGATCGAGCATCCTTCGACCTGCGGCGAAGCAAGGACATCCGCTGATGTCGCTTGCCGGCGCGTCGGCGACCCTGCGGAAACACGGCCTCATCAAGTCACCCCTGGCCCGCAATCTCGGGCTCACGGGGCTGATGCTGGTTGCGGTCGGGCTCGCAGTGGCTGCCCTCCGACACATTCTTCAGGAAACCAGCTGGTCCGAAATTCGCGGCTCGATCGAGCAGATTGGCCATGCGCGGTTGCTGGCATCGCTCGGGTTTACCGTGGTCAGCTACATCGTGCTCACCGGCTATGACGTCCTGTCGCTCCGCATGATCGGCAGGCGGGTATCCTATCCGCGCGCCGCTCTCGCCTCTTTCACCAGCTATATCTTCAGCCACAATTTCGGATTTGCTCCCCTGACAGGCGGAACGGCGCGGCTGCGGATCTACCGCCTGGCCGGCCTCATGCTGGGGGAAATCGCGCAGATCATGCTCATGGCCGGTCTCGCCTTCTGGCTGAGCGTTCTCCTGTTCTTCGCAATCGGCCTCGTCGCGCATCCCGGCGTCTATGTGAGCGACGGGCTGAACATCCCCTACGCCGCTCAGGCCGCGGCCGGGGGCATGATCCTGAGCGCGCTTGCGGGTTATCTGGTGCTCCTGCACTTTCGCACAGGCCGACCCGTCCGCTTGTTCGGGTGGAGCTTGACCCTTCCGACTGTCCGCGTCGCGCTCCTTCAACTGCTGATCGGTGGGGTGGACCTGTTCGTCGCTACTGCGGCGTTGTTCGTTCTTCTGCCCGAGGCGACATCCGTCAGCCTATTTCCCGCGGTGCTGCTCGCATATCTCGCCGGGCTCGTGTCGGGATTGATCACCCACGCGCCGGGCGGGGTCGGCGTCTTCGAAGTGGTCATGCTGCTTGCGCTTCCGCAGTTTGATCCTGCCGCTCTCATGGGCGCACTGCTCGTCTATCGCGTGGTCTATTTCCTCCTGCCGCTGATGGTGGGGATCCTGTTGTTCTCGGCCCATGAGTGCATCTACTGGCGGCGGCCAAACGGCGCACTCCGCGACGTGGCGGAGGCCACGTCGTGACCGCTGCACAGGTGGCAAGGCGCACCGTCGCGGGGGCGGCGCCCCTCCTTCTTCTGGCGGTGGCGTGGCAGCTCCGCGCGGTCCTGCTGTTGTTCTTCGCAGCAGGATTGGTCGCGATTGGCCTGGATGGCCTTGCGCGAAAGTTGCAGCGGCTTCTGAAGATGCCGCGCGGTATGTGCCTCGCCCTGTCGGCCATCATCGCGGTGACGTTGGGCGGATGGCTGGGGTGGATGTTCGGTCACGAGTTCGACCTTCAGGTACGTCAGCTGGCCGACATTCTTCCCGGCGGGTGGAGGGATCTGCAGGACTGGCTCGGCGAGGATCGGGTCAACGGCCTGGCGGAGCGTCTCTCACCCAGCGGCAGCAACATCCTTGCCATCCTGCAGTCGCTGGCTTCCCTGGTCGCCAGCCTAATGTCGGCGCTGTTCCTGGCGGTCATCGGCGGCATCTTCCTTGCCGCCGCCCCGCAGACCTATGTTCAGGGATGGCTGCTCCTGATGCCACGTGCTCATGAGCGTCGTGCCGGGGAGGTGCTCCACGCGGTCGGCGGCGCGCTTCGCGGCTGGCTTCGCGCTCAGCTCGTCTCGATGCTGTTCGTCGGCATCAGCATCTTCGCCGGGCTTATGGCTATCGGTACGCCCTCACCGCTGGCGCTCGCGGGGATCGCGGCGATCCTCGGGTTCGTTCCGGTCATCGGCCCGCTGATGGCGGCGGTCCCCGCCGTGCTGGTCGGCCTCACCATGGGAATGGATGATCTGGTCCGCATCGCGCTGCTCTACTTTGTCGTGCAGAACGTCGACGGAAATATCGTGAACCCGTTGGTCATGCGGCACGTGATCAAGATCCCGCCGGCCGTCACGATGTTCTCGCTGTTTGCGGTTGGCGTGTTGCTGGGCCCTGTGGGCGTGCTGCTCGGAGGGCCGATCACGGTGCTGCTGTTCACCCTCACGCGGCATTTGTGGGTCTCGGCCGCGCTCGGCAAGCCGGTGCCGGCGTGAGCAGGCCTCGCCCCTCTCGCGCAACTGGGCAAAGCGCTCAGTCCGGCAACCCCGGCAGCAACTTGTCGAGGGTTATGGGAAAATCGCGCACCCGGACGCCTGTCGCATTGTAGATGGCGTTCGCGACGGCGGCCCCGGACCCGCAGGTCCCGAGTTCGCCGACGCCCTTCGCCAGCAAGGGGTTGGCCGGATAATCGCGCTCTTCGAGGAAGAGGACGTCGATCGCAGGGATGTCGGCGTGGGCGGGCACGTGATATTCGCCGAGGTCGCGGTTCACGATCTTGCCGGTACGGGGATCGTGAACCATCTCCTCGGTCAAGGCGCCACCGATCCCGAAGACCACGCCACCGATCGCCTGCGAACTCGCCGTCTTCGTGTTCAGGATCCGCCCCGCTGCGAACACGCTGTTCCAGCGCGACACCCGGGTCTCTCCCGTGGTGGCGTTGACGCGCACTTCGCAGAAATGGGCGCCGTAGGATGCCTGACTGAAGCGGCTGTTGCTTTCGCCCGGCTCGACGCTGCCCTCGACCGAAATTCCGTTCCCAACGAGATCGCCGACGGCATAGTGCTTTTCGTTGGCGGCACGCACGGCATTGTCGGCAAAGATTGCCTCCTCCGGGGCGATGCCCGCCGCTGCCGCCAGCATTTTGCGGAGTTCCTCGCAGGCCGCGTAGACTGCCGATCCCGCCGTCGTGGCACCCCAGCTGCCGCCGGAGCCAGTGCTACGAGGATCATCGGTGTCGCCGAGCCGCACGTCGATGCGGTCGATCGAGATCCCCAGCAGGTCCGACGCGATCTGTGCCAGGATCGTGTAGGTGCCGGTTCCGATATCCGTCATCTCGGTTTCGATCGTGACGCGACCGTCGGGACCAACACGCACCCTCGCCGTCGACGGGCCGAACAGATTCCCGCGCGCGGCTGCCGCCATGCCGTGGCCGATGAGCCAGTCGCCCTCGCGCATTCCCCCCGGCACCCGATTGCGTCCGGCCCAGCCAAAGCGCTCGGCACCGACCTTCAGGCATTGCGAGAGAGAACGGCTGGAAAACGGAATGCCGAGCTCCGGATGGTCCTCCGGCTCGTTCCGCAGCCGCAATTCGATGGGATCCAGCCCCAGCTGCTCGGCCAGCTCGTCCATGGCACACTCAAGCGAGAGCTGTCCCACCGCCTCGCCGGGCGCGCGCATCGACACGCCCAGCACCTTGTTCACGCGGACGACCTTGTGATCCACCATCCGGTTGTCCCCGCCGTAGAGCAGGTGGGTGGCGATCCCGGCCGGTTCGAAAAACTTTTCCCCGTCCAGCTGATCCGTGACGGTCTCGTGCACGATCGCTTGAATGCGACCCGCTTGATCTGCGGCCAGTTGGAGCCGCTGGTGGGTCGCCGGTCGGCGGCCAGTCGTTTCGAACACATTCTGGCGAGTCATCACGACCTTGACCGGGCGGCCGAGCTTCTGCGCGGCGATGGCAGCGGCCACCGCCTCCGGCATCACACCGAGCTTCCCGCCGAACCCGCCACCTACGAAAGGCGAAAGGAGCCGTACCTTCTCTGGCCCCACGCCCAGGGCCGTTGCCAGCTGATCCCGGGTGGTAACGGGAGATTGATAGGACGCGTGCAACGTCAGGTGATCGCCCTGCCACATCGCAACCGAGGCATGCGGCTCCATCGCGGCGTGGCTCTGGCTGGGGGTCGTCCACTCCCCGTCGACGTGCGCGGCCGCGTCCGCGATTGCACGCTCGACGTCGCCCTCTTCGGTGTGGATCTGGAAGAAGCCGTAGATATCGTCGGTCGGGGGCGCTGCGGCGTCGAGCGCCGCCATCATGTCAAAGACGCCGTTCTCTGCATGGAAAGCCACGCTAACCGACAGCGCGGCAGCGCGAGCCTGTTCGAAGGTCTCGGCGACCACGACGCCGATCGGCTGGCCGAAGTACACGACGTCCTGCACGCCCTGCACCGGCGCGGCAGCCCCGGCGAAATCTCCGCCGTTGCGGATCAGCCGTTCGTCGGTAACGACCGTGAGAACGCCCTGCATCGCCATTGCGGCGCTTGTGTCTAGACGGGTTACGCGGCCCTTGCCGAACGGAGCCCTCAGCAAGACGCCATGCGCCATATCCTTAGGGAAATGCTCGGCAGCATAGCGCGCGTGGCCGGAGACTTTGCGCGGGCCGTCCAAGCGAGATTGTGGTGTGCCCACAAGCGGCTTCGCCACCGTGTCGAGCAGGCTGTGCTCGAAGGGGACGTCCATCTTGATCGTCGCCTTCATCGTGCAACCTCCTGCGTCAGATCCTTCAGGCACCTAACGAGGGTCCTTCTGAACAACGGGATCTTGAAGTCGTTGGCGCCGCTCCCCTCGGCGCCGGCAAGCACCGCATCCGCGACTTGCCCGAACAATGCGGGGTCCGGCGCCTTTCCGAGCAACAGCCTTTCCGCGCCGCGGTCACGCCATGGCATGGTGCCGATGCCACCAAAGGCGAGAGCCGCGGCCGCGATGCGACCTTCTTCGGCCGACACGATTCCGGCCACCGAAACCAGGGCGAAGGCATAGGATGCCCGATCGCGCACCTTGCGGTAGGATTGGCGACCGACCGGCGGGGGCGGTAGTGTCACGGCGGTGATCAGCTCGCCCGGTTCGAGGTGCGTCTCCAGGTGCGGGGTGTCGCCGGGCAGACGGTAGAGCTCGTCCAGCGTCAGAGTGCGTTGCGCACCCGAGCGCGTTCTCGTCTCCACGCGGGCATCCAGCACGCGCATGGCTACCGCCATGTCGGACGGGTGCGATGCGATGCACTCCGGCGAAGTACCCAGGATTGCCATGATGCGGTTGAAACCGCCCTTGGCGCTACACCCGGCCCCGGGATCGCGCTTGTTGCACGGGGAGGCGGTGTCGTAGAAGAAGAAGCACCGCGTCCGTTGCAGCAGATTGCCCCCGGTCGTGGCCTTGTTCCGAAGCTGTGCCGATGCCCCCGCCAGGATCGCGCGGGAAAGGACCGGGTAATGGGTCCGGACGCGCGGGTCGGCAGCGACACTCGCGTTCGTGACCAGTGCTCCAATGCGAAGCCCGCCCTCCGGGGTCTCCTGAATCCCGGCGAGCTCCAGCGCACCGATGTCGACCAGGTTTCGCGGACGCTCGATCCCCAGCTTCATGAGGTCGAGGAGGTTTGTGCCGCCTGCGATGAAGCGGGCGTCGGGCCGCTCCCGCGCGGCTGCAAGCGCCGCATCGGCGGAGTCCGGGCGAAGATAGTCGAACGCGATCATGCGGTTGTCTCCCGCCGATCGCCGGCATAGGCCTCGATCGCCTCCACGATCCGCGGATAGGCTGCACAGCGGCAGAGATTGCCGCTCATTCGTTCACGGATCTCGTGCGAGTCCAGGGTGGAATGCCCGTCGAGATCCTCGCTGACATGGCTTGGCCAGCCGGCATCGACCTCATCCAGCATGGCGATGGCCGAACAAATCTGGCCCGAAGTGCAATAGCCGCACTGGAAACCGTCTGCCTCGATGAAGGCCGCCTGTAGCGGGTGCAACGCCTCCGGCGTCCCCAGACCTTCGATCGTGACGATCTCGTCAACCCCATGCATCATCGCCAACGACAGGCAGCTGTTGATCCGCCGGCCGTTCACCAGCACGGTGCAGGCACCGCATTGCCCGTGGTCGCAGCCCTTCTTGGTGCCGGTAAGCTGCAGGTGTTCGCGAAGCGCGTCCAGCAAGGTCACACGGGTGTCGATCGTCAGCGACCGCCTGGCGCCGTTAACCGTGAGGGCGAGGTCGACATGCGCCTCCGCCTTGGTCCAGCTCAAATTCCCTCTCCCCAAAAACCGCTTCTTCAAACGGCACCATCGGTCGCGCCGTTCCGCGACAAATTGTCGTCCTAAGGTGGACGGATGGGACCGGTGCGCGCGCACCAGCGCGTGGAGTCAGGGGGCGGGTTTGTTGAGGGCTGCCTTGAAGACGGAATTGTCGAGGAATGCCGTCACCGCCACCACCCGCCCGCCCCGGACGGTCATGATCCACAAGTAGGTATTGCGGTATTCAGACCCGTCGCGCAGCGGCGCGCTTCCATCCCAGTAGACGAGTACGTCGTCGCCGTCGGCCCAGATGCGTCTCACATTCGGCTTGAGAGGGCCTGCCAGCCGCGCACGCAAAGGAAAGGAGGTTGCCGTCAGCAATGCCTCTCGCGAGCGATAGGTGGTCGCGACTGCCGGATCATAGCCGGTAATGTGCCAGTCGACGTCATCCGAAAGGAGGCTGAAAATGTCGAACTCGCCCGCCCCCCAGCGGGCAAAGGCGTCCGAGATGAGCGTGCGGTTGGCTGCCTCGATCGCTGTGTCCCTTGTCCTGGGCTCCTGCGCGGTCGCCGCGGCGGTCGTAAGGGTTGCCAAGGCAGCGACAGCCAGAGGGCGCATGGGCGTTTTCAAGGCGAACTCCCTGTTTTCGGTTCGCCAATTTAACGTAGGCGCGCGGCGGGAGTTCGTCTCTCCTTTGTCCCGTCTGGGGGGAGATAGAGTCGTCGATATGGTGCGGATTTGTGAGTTTAGCCTCGGCAGAGTCGAGAGTGGACGAACTGCTTGAAAGCATCGACGGCCAGCGAACGATGCCCGTCGACCGGCGTGTAGAAGAACCCGGGCCAGCTCAGGTTATTCCATGCGGGCAACACCTCCACCAGCCGCCCCGCGCGCAAATGTTCTTCCGCGACGAGGTCGAGGAGACGAACGATCCCGTAGTTGCTCAGCGCCGCCGCGACGAGAGAGGGCGCGTCGTTCAGAGTGAGACCGCAGTCGGGTGCGATCGGTTGCCTCTCGCCAGTTACACTGACGAAGTCCCAGACGTGCGGCTTGCCCGTCATTTCATCGAGCATGCGGATACACCGATGATGTTCGAGCAGATCGAGCGGGCTTGTCGGGGTGCCGAACGCGGCGATGTAGGCCGGGCTTGCACAGGTCACGACCCGGCTGTGAAACAGAAGCTGCTTGTCGAGAGCACGGGATTCAGGCTCCCCGAACCGGACGGCCACATCGACGCCTTCCAGCAGCAGGTTGTCGACGCGGTCGCGCACCAGGACGTCAACCTTGACCCGCGGATGCTCTGCCAGGAACTCCGGGATGAGAGGTATCAGAAGATAGGGTCCCAACGCGCCGTCCGTCGACACACGCAGCCGCCCGCGGATATCTGCAGGCGTCGAGGCCATCGCGATCCGCCCGAGTGATTCGAGCAAGGGTGTCGCTTCGTCCAGGAAGACACGGCCCTGGTCGGTCAACTTCAGCGCGCGCGCATTCCGGTCGAACAGGCGCAATCCGGTCCGCTCCTCGAGCCGGCCGATCGCCTTGCCGATGCCCGAACGTGAAAGCCCAAGCCGTTCCCCGGCACGCGCATAGCTGCCTGTCCTGGCTACCGCCACGAATACGGTAATGCCTGAAATAATTCGTCCGTCGAACAACACCACTGCGTCCTTCCGCAACTGATCCTGTAGATACTACGACGTCCTCAGAAGCCACCACTAACTACACGACCGATCTAGCGCTCTGGATCGACCATCATTGCCCCCTCGTCCTTGTTTAGTAATTATCCAAAGCATTGGAGCGCATTGCGGGTTTGCCTTTTTGCTGCGTACAGGCGCCGGCATCCAATTCACTCCCGCATCTGCAGTCAACTCGCGACAGTCTTCTAGGCATCATACTGGGTGTGCCGCCGAAATCCTCGAAAACCCGAACGCGGCGCAAGTTCGGAAGCCCGCAGGACTGGGGTGAACGGCATCTTATAGCGCGTGCGCTAAATCTTGCATCGCTCAAACTTTGGCCGCTGCCACGTGCCCGCATTTCGTGTAGGATGCCGGAATGCTGAGATTACGGATGAAGCGAGAGGCAGGAGCAAATGCGCGCGCCTTAGCGCGAGATGCAAAGCGGCTCATGGAAATCGAGCAATCGATCGTGAAGCTGGGCGACGAGGATCTGCTCGATCTTGCAGACATTTTCGCAGAGACGCGGGACACTCCCATAGCAGAGTTTGCGTTCGCGGAACTGTCCCGGCGAGGGCTCAGCCTGTAACCTGCAGCCTACGGATGGCCAATGAATTCTCCTCCTGCCGCTCGCGCAGAGCAGCAGGAGGAGAGGGCGTGTCCAGGGTTCCTGCACGGGTACTGCGGTGCCCGGCGGAGGCGCGAGGAGGCTACTCGCCAGCCGCTGCGAGGATCACTTCGGCTACTTCTTGTGGATGTGAAATCATCACCACGTGGGATGCGCCGTCGATGACGGTCGCCTTCGACTTTGCGCGCTTCGCCATGAAGGTCATCGCGCTGGGGGCAATGTTCAGGTCCCCGGTTCCATAGACGGCCCATGACGGGATGTGTTTCCAGGCAGCGACCTTTGCTTCTCGCCGAGTGCCGCGTCTTTGGCCGGACGTTGCGCCACGGCCATCGGCGATGCGTCGTTAGCAGGGACATTGGCCGCAAATGGGTGCGGGAACTTGTCCTGCTGTATAGCCCTTCGCTGCGTGGATCTTGGCGACGCCGTTTCAGCTGGCGGCATCGGCAAAGGCTCCGTGGACCAGCACAATGGTCGGCTTCTGCGCGGCAGGCGATTTAGCACCGCCTACGCGGCCTTGATTGTGTTTCATGGGCGCCGTCCTTCAGTCGGGTGACTTGGAGGACGGCCCGAACGTGATGATCTTTACGATCTTGCCGTTCGGGCTAACCGTGATCTGGTCCCCTCCGCGAGCGAACTCCGTGCCGTCGGCCTGGATGAGTACCCAGGTCAGGAGCGCCACATTATGGTGCGCGGAGACATCACCGATCTCGAAGTGGCCGCCAGGGAAGATTTCGTGGAACGTCGCCATGTCTTCGATGACGAGGGCACGCCCAAAGGTCGTGTTGTGCCGAACCGTCTGGTACTCGATATTCTCGTCAAGAACCTCGGCGGCGATTTTCACCCGCTCATCAAGGGAGTTGGAGTTCCAGGCGGTGTGAAGTCTGCTGTACAGGCGCCAAGCCCCACTCTTATCAACCATGGCTGTTTCCTTATTCCCGACAAGGCGACGGGATTGTTGGGCGTGAATCGGACCTGCGAACGCCGTTAGGCTCATGAGAACGGCTGCAGTCCGCGCGATGCTGCCCGCCTCAAAAGAACCTTGAGAGCACGCCTGTGATGAGGCGTGTCCGCGACTTCTCATGTCGCCGCCGCCCGCCGCGCTATCTGCGGACGCGGAGTCCCGGAATGTGCCAGTTGCCACTAGGGTCAGGACCCATTGATGTGGGAGGCGCGATCTGATTCAGGCTCTGCGAGGAGAGCGTGGATGAGCGACCTGTACTGGCTGACGGATGAGCAGATGGCGCGTCTGCAGCCGTTCTTTCCTAAGAGCCATGGCAAGCCTCGCGTCGATGATCGGCGGGTGCTCAGCGGCATCGTTTTCGTCAACCGCAACGGGCTGCGCTGGTGTGATGCGCCGAAGGACTATGGGCCGCACAAGACGCTCTACAATCGCTGGAAGCGGTGGGGCGAGAGGGGTGTCTTCTTGCGCATGATGGAGGGGCTCGCGGCAGCGGAAGCCGTACCGAAAACGGTCATGATCGACGCGACCTACCTGAAGGCACACCGCACGGCATCGAGTCTGCGGGTAAAAAAGGGGATCTCGGCCGCCTGATCGGCCGCACGAAAGGCGGCATGAACACCAAACTGCACGCCGTCAGCGATGCGGACGGGCGGCCCTTGAGCTTCTTCATGACCGCCGGGCAGGTCAGCGACTACACCGGCGCGGCAGCCTTGCTCGACGATCTGCCGAAAGCACAGTGGCTGCTTGGCGACCGTGGTTATGACGCCGATTGGTTCAGGGACGCCCTGGAAGCCAAGGGCATCCAGCCCTGCATCCCGGGCCGCAGATCGCGCAACGAGCCGGTCAGATACGACAAGCGCCGCTACCGGCGCCGCAGCCGCATCGAGATCATGTTCGGCCGTCTGAAGGACTGGCGCCGCGTCGCCACTCGCTACGACCGCTGCCCAACCGTCTTCTTCTCTGCCGTCGCGCTCGCGGCCACCGTCATCTTCTGGCTTTGACCAATGAGTCCTGACCCTAGCACTACTTTGGCAGAAGCATGAGTTTAGGGATTCCCTCGCCGCTGATTGCGTGATTCATGGGGAGCCAGCTTTGACGGAGGCTGGCGATGGACGAGGACTGGCAGACGGATCTGGAGCGATGG
>NZ_JASNVZ010000025.1:0-53387 GCF_049311085.1 Sphingomonas sp. 3-13AW
ATCCCAGCCTGCCAGCAGTGCGCCAGGCCATCCTTGACCGCCTGTTCCGCTCACCGCCGCACCACTGCCCTCACTGTGGATGCAGCCTCAACAGACCTCCCCACGCTCTTCTGCCAAAGTAGTGCTAAGTCGTCACGCTTCAGCCGGGCTGCGCAACGAACCGGCCTCCGAACACATGTGTCCCACCCAACTAAGACCAATCCAAGAACCGGTATTGCCCAAATGTTACCTTTGTGACAGCATTGTTGCACTGGGAACGGTCGGTACGCAGAGCCAATAAGAAGCCTGCGTACTCGAAGCGATACATCGAACGAGGACCAAAGTGTCCGCGACCGCCGACCGGGGAGCGAATTGGGGGAAAGAGAATGCTGTTCAAGGGGTTGCTTACTACAAGCTGTTGCGTCGCCGCGCTGGTCGCGCTGCCTGCGTCCGCGCAGTCGGTCGCGGACGCCAATGATACCACTTCGCAAGACTCGCCGCTCTCGCTCGGCAGCCAGGCCGACGCGTCCGACGAAGCCGGCAGCGTCGTTGTCACCGGTACGCGCATCCAGCGTCCGAACAACCGCTCGGCCGCTCCGATCGTCACCACCACTGCGGCGGAGATCGCTGCCCAGGGTGCGACCACGATCGAGGAAGTGGTGAACCGCCTGCCGCAGGTGCAGGTCAATTCCGAGCAGAACTTCAGCGACTCCGAAGGGCGTCAGCGCATCAAGCTGCGCAGCCTGGGCTATGAGCGCACGCTGATGCTGATCGACGGTTTGCGCATCGGCCTTGCCAACACGGTGGACGTCGGCATCATTCCGACCGCGCTGGTCGACCGCATCGACGTGCTCACCGGCGGCGCATCGTCGGTTTATGGTTCTGACGCAGTCTCGGGCGTGGTTAACTTCGTCCTCAAGAAGAACTTCGAGGGCATTCGGCTCGACGCCAACTACAGCTTCTTCAACCATAACAACCGCGAGAACGCCGTCACCGATGCTGCGTCCCGGATCGGCGTCACTTCGCCGAACGGCATGACGAATGACGGCGGCCGTTCCGACATCAGCCTGTCGGCCGGCACCAACCTGTTCGACGACCGCGTCAACATCAGCGGTTTTGTGAACTATCGCCAGTCGGATCTGGTGCGCCTTGGCGATCGCTCGACCGCGATCTGCGAGGTCGTGCAGCCCTCCAACACCGCGCCGCTGTCGTGCTCGCGCGCGAGCTTCACGCCCGCGGGAACCATCATTCCGCAGGCCGGCGCCTCTGCAGGCCAGGTGCTGGTCAACAACCCGAACGGCAGCGGCACCTTCATCCCGATCAACAGCGGGCCGGTGGCGGCGCAGGCCAATCCGTATGACGACTGGGCGTTCCAGCGCCCGTTCGACCGCATCAACGCCGGCGGCTTCCTGACCGCCCAGCTGAGCGACCACGTCGAGCTGTACGCAAATGGGCTGTGGTACCGCGACAAGTCGTACAACACCCAGCTCAACCGCACCCTTAACTTTGGTGCCTATGGCAGCGATCCGTACCGGGTGAACTGCGACAATCCGTTCCTGTCGGCTTCGCAGGCACAGGTCCTGTGCGGCGCGAACGCGGGCGTTGCCGGCCAATATGCGCCGATCGACGTGCGCTACCGGTTCGACGGTCTGCCGCAGGTGCAGCAGAAGTTCACCAACGAAGGCTATCGCATCGTTGCGGGCCTGCGCGGCCGCGTGTTCGACGACACCTGGTCCTATGATGTGGCCGGCATGATCTCGCGCGCTCGGCTCGACAACATCGACACGCCCCGTGCGCGGTTTACGAGCGTCAACAACTCGCTCGACGTGGTGAATGTGGGCGGCACGCCGACCTGCCGGTCGGTCGTCAACGGCAGCGATCCCGCGTGCGTGCCGTTCAATGCCTTTGCGCCCTTCAACCAGAACGTGGCGCTGAACGAATATCTCTACGGCGGCGAAACCGGGGGCCTCTACACCCGCATCCCGCGCCTGCTCCAGTTCCTGGGTACGGTGAGCGGCGATCTCGGCAAGTACGGCATCAGGTCGCCGCTTGCCGAGCAGGGCATCGCGATCGCGATCGGGGCCGAATATCGTGAGGAGATGGAACGCTCCACCGTCAACGACATCTTCCGCCAGAACAACGGCTACGGCGAGAACCAGCGCGTCACCCAGAGCATCCTGGAGGGCAACGTCGAGGTGCAGGCGCCGCTGGTCGAGAACCAGTCTTGGACCCAGCTGCTGCAGCTCAACGCCGGCTACCGCCAGTCGAAGTACAACCGCCTCGACGGCAGCTTCGGCACCTGGAAGGTTGAAGGCATCTGGTCGCCGATCGACGACATCACCTTCCGCGGCTCGTACAACAAGTCGCAGGCAGCGCCGGGCGTCGGGGCTGCGTCCAATGCGGCCAACATCTTCTGGAACCAGGGCTTCTACGCCGATCCGTGCGCACCGCGTGTCGATCCGTCGAACCCCAACGGGCCGCGTCTGGCGCCGTCGGCGTCGCTCGCGCAGTGCCGCAACACGGGCCTTGCCGACAATCTCTACGGCAGCGCGACGCTGATCTGCCCGGACGATCGCTGCACGGTGCGCGAGGGCGGCTTCGGCCTGACCCCTGAAACCGCCTTTACCAAGACGTTCGGCGTGGTGTTGCGGCCGCGCTTCCTGCCGGGCCTGACCGTGTCGATCGATCGCTGGCTGATCGATCTGGAAGACCAGCTGACCTTCCTCAACCCGGCGGACTGGATCAACGAGTGCTTGACCACCGGCAACGACTATTTCTGCCGCGGTATCGTGCGCAATCCGAACGGCACGCTGTCGAGCTCGCCGGCCAGCAGCCCGCAGACCGGCTGGGTATCGCGCGGATCGGTCAACGGGTACAAGTCGCAGTCGCATGGCTGGGACTTCCAGGGGCAGTATAACCTGGGCTTGGGCAACGTCGGCTTCCTGGACATGAGCTTCAACGGCACGCTCATGACCCGCGTCGGCTCGCAGGGCGCGCCGACCGTCGAACCGCGTGACTGCACCGGCTATTGGGGCAGCGGCTGCGGTGAGAGCATGCCCAAGTGGGCGCACCAGTTCCGCACCACCTGGACCTCGTCGGATCGGGTGGCGAGCGTGTCGCTCAACTGGCGCCATCGCGGGGGCATGCCGCTGACCTTCTACGCACCGGCGAGCACCGGCATTCCGGCGCAGAACGAGAGCGCCCGACGCGACCAGTATCCGGGCATCAAGGCCTATAACTGGTTCGACCTGGCGTTCAGCTTCGACGTGAACAAGAAGATGACGTTCCGCCTTGCCGCGAACAACATCTTCGACAAGGATCCGCCGCTGGTCCCCGACAGCCGGTCCCAGATCGGCCTGCTGCGCGGGAACACGATCATGGGCTACGACCTGCTCGGTCGCCAGATCGTGGCCGGCCTCTCGGTCCGCATGTAAGCACGAGTACTACCGCCCCCCGGGACCGACGTTCCGGGGGGCGTTTCGGCTGCGGCCGCCGCCTTGCTTCAGGATGCGGCGGTTGCACCACCGGCATGCATCTCTATGGACGACGCGCGTATGACCGCGTCTCCTCATTCGCCCGCCACGCCCTACGCCGGGCGCCGCTTTGCCGCTTTCCTGTTCGACATGGACGGCACGCTGATCACCAGCATCGAATCGGCGAACCGGGCCTGGACCCGCTGGTCCGAACGACGCGGCTTCGATCCCGCCTATGTCCTGTCGATCATGCACGGTGTGCGCACGGTTGAGACGATGCGGCGCCTGGGCGTCGACGATCCGGAGGCCGAGGCGGCATGGATCACCCGGACCGAGATCGACGACACCGATGGCGTCGAGCCGATTCCCGGAGCGGTGGCATTCCTGCGCGGCATTCCCGCCGATCGTTGGGCGATCGTGACCTCCGCATCACGGCCGCTGGCCGAGGCGCGCCTTGCCCAGGCAGGGATCGCGATCCCACCGGTCCTGGTCACCTCCGAGGACGTCGAACGGGGCAAGCCGGACCCGGCCTGTTTCCTGCTCGGCGCGAAACGGCTCGGGGTGGATGCGACCCAGTGCCTTGTGTTCGAGGATACGGTGGCGGGCCTAACCGCTGCCGACGCGGCCGGCGCCGCCGGCCTGACGATCACCGTCACACATAGCCATCCCGTCGCTACGCCGCACCCTTCCGTGCGCGATTACGAGGGGCTTTCGGTTGTGCTCGGCCCGGACGGGATGTCGATCATCACGCGGTAAGGGCGCACGCGCCGCTGCGTCATAGGATCTCGCCCGCTTCCGCGCACGCTGTCGCGCGTCGACGCCGCATGCGTCGGCGGCGGCTATTTTCCTGCGGTTTTCCTCCGTCGTGCCCCTCCTCAAAGTGTATACCAAGACAAGCCGAAGCAAAGTCACGGTGAACACTTCGTTCAGCATTTAAAAATACTTGTGGGCTCGCTCGAATCGGGCCTACGATAGCGGTCACATGGAAGTCGGCACTGGACCGACACCAAGCACAGGGCGGCGTGTCGCTGCGGATCAGGGAGGGGATGAAGATGAAGGCCAATGGTCTTGCGTCGGCGCTTGCGCGCTCGGCATCCGGCGTAGCTCTCGCCACATGTCTCACATTTTCCGGCACAGCGTTCGCCCAGGCGCAATCGGGTTCCGATGCCACCAATGCCCAGCCGACTACGGCGCCGGGCACCACCGCCGACCCCTCCTCGGACGCCGCGCAGTTGAACAGCCCGCAGGCGGCGCCCGGGGCGGAGTCTTCTTCGACCGGACAGGATGACACCACCGGCGGCGACATCGTCGTTACCGGCATCCGGGCGAGCCTCGAGCGCTCGATCGCGATCAAGCGCAACTCGACCGGCATCGTCGACGCGATCTCCGCAGAGGATATCGGCAAGTTCCCCGACACCAACCTTGCCGAATCGCTCCAGCGGATTACCGGCGTCTCGATCAACCGCACCAACGGCGAAGGCGCGCTGGTGACGGTTCGTGGGTTCGGGCCGAGCTACAATCTCGTCACGCTGAACGGGCGACAGCTTGCCACCGCCAACGTGCAGGTGGTGGGCGGCGACCAGAATTCCGACAGCGCCCAGGGTTCGAGCCGCTCGTTCGACTTCTCCAACCTCGCATCGGAAGGCGTGCGCACGCTGGAGGTCTACAAGACCGGCCGCGCCTCGATCCCGAGCGGCGGCATCGGCGCGACCATCAATGTCGTGACGCGGCGGCCGCTGGATGGGTCGAGCGGGCTGAACGGCCTGAGCGGCAGCCTGGGCATCAAGGGGGTGTATGACACCAGCACTGAGGACTGCCTCGACTGCGGCGCGAAGGTCACGCCCGAACTCTCGGGCTTGGTGACCTGGGCGGACCCGTCAAACCGCTTCGGCGTGACGCTGTTCGGCAGCTATCAGAAGCGCAACTTCACCTCGATCAGTGCCACGTCCAACGACTGGAACATCATCCCCTATAGCACCTTCCTGACCGGGGGGTTCGTGAAGGCGGATGGCACCACCCAGATCGCCAATGCGCCGACCGATCCCAACCAGCTGGTCGCGGTCCCCAACGACAGCCGATACCATTATGCCGAGGGCAGCCGCGAACGCATCAACGGCCAGGGCACGATCCAGTTCAGGCCGATCGAAACCCTGACGCTGACGGCCGACGCCTTGTTTGCGCAGAACACGCAGAAGGAGATCCGGTCCGACCTGTCGAACTGGTTCAGCCGGCCTTTCGACGAAGTGCGCTTCGACGGAAATACGCCTGTCGCGACCGCGATCTACCTCCACGAGACGATCAACGGCGCAAAGGACGAAGGTTTCGAGGCGCAGAACCGCGGCCAGCGCAGCCGGAT
This sequence comes from Sphingomonas sp. 3-13AW, assembly GCF_049311085.1. NCBI lineage: Bacteria > Pseudomonadati > Pseudomonadota > Alphaproteobacteria > Sphingomonadales > Sphingomonadaceae > Sphingomonas > Sphingomonas sp. 3-13AW. The sequence goes on from NZ_JASNVZ010000025.1 coordinate 5,809, forward strand.
CCAGGACTATGGCCTCAACGCCAAGTGGGACATTGCCGAGAATTTCTCGCTCAATCTCGACGGCCACTACAGCCGCGCGTGGAGCCGTCCGGACAATCCCAATGGCAAGAGCTCGACGCTCGTCGGGATGGGCGCGAACGTCGTTACCGCGCACTCGGTCGACTATAGCGGCAAGATCCCGGTCCAGCAGATCACCCTGAACGGGCCGCTGACGCTGGCACAGGTCGGCTCGCAGGTCGGCCGCACCTATTCCTCGACTCAGGACCAGCGCGTCAAGGAAGTGCGCGCCGACTTCGGCTGGGATCTGGGCGGGGGCAGCCGCGTCGACTTCGGCGGAAACTGGCGCGACACGCGCATGCGGCAGACCCGGCTTTCCACGCAGCAGACGCTGGGCGACTGGGGTATTACCAACCCGGGCGATGTCGAACGCCTGGCGCCCGGCTCGCTGTTTCCCTTCTGCCTCGTTTGCAAGTTCAAGTCGTTCAATCCCGGCGACGATCCCAATTCGCGGATCGCGTATCGCGGCAACGCGGCGGACATTTACTCGATCCTGTCGCCCTTCTATTCGGACCTGGGCAATGCGGTCGGCACGACCGGCAACGAGGACAACCTCGTCCGGGAGAAGATCTGGGCGCTCTACGCACAGGTCACCTGGAAGGGCGAAATTGGCAACGCGCCGGCGGTTCTGGTCGGCGGCCTTCGCTATGAACACACCAAGTCGAGCTCGACATCGCTCGTCGCGGTCCCCTCTGCGATCAACTGGGTGTCGGACAACGATTTCACCGTAGACATCCGCATCTCGCCCGAGAACAGCATCATTCAGACAGGCGGCGGATCCTACGACAACTTCCTGCCCGCGGTGGATTTCCAGGTCGAGCTGCAGCAGAACCTGATCGGCAGGGTGTCGTACAGCAAGACGATCGCACGGCCGGAATATGGAAACCTGTTCACCTCTACCAGCGTCAACGGACCGCCACGACCGACCGCGAATGGCGGCGTCGCCACCGGATCGACCGGCAACGCCCGCCTGATTCCGCTCGAGTCCGACAATTTCGATGCTTCCCTCGAATGGTATTACAAGCCGGACAGCTATGTTTCGCTCGGCGTGTTCGACAAGCGCGTGCGCAACTTCATCGGCAACGGCCAGTTCAGGTCGCCGCTGTTCAATCTGCTCGATCCCAGCTCCGGGGCTCCGGGCACGCGCTCGGGCGATGCGAAGGCAGAACTGGGGGCGCTGGGTGCGGACCAGAGCGACGTCAATCTCTTCGTCCTGACGGCGCTGATCGAGCAGACCGGTTCGGTGGAGGCGGCGACTGCCATCTTCCAGTCGAACTACAACACCACCACCCGTTCTCTGAACGACGATTTCGTTAAGCTCATCAACAACACGCGCGACGTGACTGCGAACGCATCGGATGTGCTCTTCGATTTCCAGGTGACCCAGCCGCTCAACAACAAGGATGCTGAGATCTACGGCCTGGAAGTTGCCGGGCAGCACTTCTTGGGATCGAGCGGTTTCGGCATCGGCGCCGCCTATACGCTGGTGCGCGGCGACGTGGGCTTCAACATCGGCGCGAGTCCGTCCGAGAATCAGTTCGCGCTGCTGGGTCTGTCGGACACGTTCAACGCGACGCTCATCTATGAAAAAGGCGGCCTTTCGGCGCGGTTCGCGTACAACTGGCGCGACAAGTTCCTGTCGGGGATCAACCGCGGTGCGTCCCGCAATCCCGAATTCACAGCGCCCTTTGGGCAGCTCGACATGAACATCAGCTACGACATCACGCCCTCGCTCGCGGTGTCGTTCGAAGGGATCAACCTGACGCAGGAAGACCTGCGCACCTATGCTCGCTCCAAGAGCGAGCTGTGGTTCGCGCAGGAACTGCGTCGCCGCTTCCTTCTGGGGGCGCGCTACCGCTTCTAAGGTGGCGCGCGACGGGGCAGGGGGCCGTCTTAACGGGCGGCCCCTTCACCGTCCGCACGGATTGCGCGGCGACGCCGATGTCCGCATGATGCGGGCACCGTGTCGCCGACGCACGCAAGCCGCAAAGGGCGGAACGTGACCAACATCGTCCTTCTCAACAACATCGATCATGGCGAACTGAAAGTCGCGAATTGGCACGGCGCCGAGTTCGGCGATGCCGTGAACCAGACGCTGGTCTTCCCGACTGAGTGGGAAGAGGTGCAGCGCGAATATCCGATCCTGTTCCGGCGCGGGGAGGATGAACGCTATTATTCGGTTGCGCTGCTGGGGCTGGATCGCGACGAGAACCTGTTCCTGGACGGCCGCGTCTGGGACGGCCGCTACGTACCCGCGCTGCACCAGCGCGGGCCCTTCTCGATCGGGCTGCAGCGCTCGGAGGACGGCGAGGGGGCGGAGCCGATGATCCATGTCGATCTCGACCACCCCCGCGTCGGCGATGCCCAGGGACAGGCGGTCTTCCTGCCCCAGGGCGGGAACACCCCCTATCTGGAGGCGATGGCCGGGCTGCTGCGGCGGATCCATGCCGGCGTGATGGTCACGGAGCCGATGTTCGACGCGTTCGAGGCCCAGGGCCTGATCCGGCCGATCGCGCTGGAAATCACGCTGGACGAGACCCGCCGCTACACGCTCGACGGCTTTCACACGATCGATGCCGAGCGGATCGGAGAGTTGGACGGCGCGGCGTTGCAGAGCCTCCATCAGCGCGGCTTCCTGCAGGCGGCGTTCTGGGCGATGTCCTCGCTTGCCAATATTTCCCGTCTGATCGATCGCAAGAACCGCAGGAACGCGCTGCCGTGACAGGCGTCGGCACGCTGCCCCCGGTCCGGACGATCGACCGGCCAGCGGCGGCCGTGGACTATCAGGCGTTGATCGCTGCCGGGGAGCCGGTCGTCCTCAAGGGGGCTGCCGCCGACATGCCGCTGGTCGCCGCCGGGCGGGACGGGATGGAGGCCGCCATGGCGTACCTCCTGCGCTTCGATGCCGGGCGCGACGTCGTCGGGTTCATCGGCGAGGCCGCGATCGGCGGGCGCTTCTTCTACAACGAAGACGTGACCGCGATGAACTTTGCAGGCGGCCGCGCGCCGCTGGCGCACTATCTCGCGCGGATCCGCGAGGCCGCGGGGGCGCCGGACGCTCCCTCCATCTACATGGGCTCGACCGATCTCGACACCTATCTGCCCGGCCTGCGCGCGGAGAACCCGGTCGTCCCGGACGGGGCGCTTCCGGGCGACATGGCGCCGCTTGCGAGCATCTGGATCGGCAACCGGACCACGGCCGCCGCGCACTGGGACATGTCCAACAATGTCGCCTGTCCGCTCGTCGGCCGGCGCCGCTTCACCCTGTTCCCACCCGATCAGGTCGCGAACCTCTATCCCGGCCCGCTGGAGCCGACACCGGGCGGGCAGGTGGTGAGCATGGTCGACTTTCGCGCCCCCGATCACACCCGCTACCCCGGGTTTCGGGAGGCTCTGTCGCACGCTCGGGTCGCGGAGCTCGAGCCCGGCGATGTGCTCGTCTACCCCGCGCTGTGGTGGCACCAGGTCGAGGCACTCGATGCCTTCAACGTGATGGTGAACTATTGGTGGAACGAGGCGCCCACCTTTGCCGACACGCCGATGACGACGCTGCTGCACGCGCTGCTGAGCCTTCGCGATCGTCCGGAGCCTGAGAAGCAGAGCTGGCGCGCGCTGTTCGACTATTATGTCTTCGGCTCTGCCGAGCGGGCCGGCGAGCATCTGCCCGCGCATGCGCGCGGACCGCTCGCGCCGCTGGACGAACGATCGGCGCGGCGGCTGCGCGCGCAGGTGATGCAACGTCTGAACAGGTGAACGCGATGACCCCCACCGATGCACCGCAACGCCGCCGGGTCGTGATCGCAGGCGGAGGGACCGCCGGCTGGTTGGCGGCGGCGGCACTCGCGCAGCAACTGGGCAGCCTTCTCGATATCACCCTGGTGGAGTCCGAAGAAATCGGGACGATCGGGGTCGGCGAGTCCACCATCCCCACCGCGCGCAGCTTCCACCGCCTGATCGGCCTCGACGAGCGCAGGTTCATGGCGGAGACCGGCGCCACCTTCAAACTGGGGATCGCGTTCGAGAACTGGGCGCGGATCGGCGACCGGTACATCCATGCCTTTGGCGAGACCGGCCAGTCGACCTGGATGGGTGCGTTCCACCATTTCTGGCTGCAGGCGCGGGAGCAGGGCTTCGGCGGCGACTTTGGCGATTATTGCCTGGAGCTGCGGGCCGCGGACGCGGGCCGCTTTGCGATCGGCGGCAAGGCGCCCGAGCTCAGCTACGCCTATCATCTCGATGCCGGCCGCTATGCCCGCTACCTTCGGGAGATCGCGGAACAGGCGGGCGCGCGCCGTGTGGAGGGCATGATCGAGCGGGTCGAGCAGCAGGGCGAGGGCGGCGACATCGTGGCGCTGGTGCTGCGCTCGGGACAACGGATCGAGGGCGACCTGTTCCTCGATTGCACCGGCTTTCGCGCGCTGTTGATCGGGCAGGCGATGGGCTCCCCCTTCGAAGACTGGGGGCACTGGCTGCCGACCGACAGCGCCGTCGTGGTGCAGACCCATGCGAACGAACCGGCCCGGCCCTACACGCGCGCGATTGCCCACGGCGCCGGTTGGCGGTGGCGCATCCCGCTCCAGCATCGTGTCGGTAACGGCCTGGTCTATGACAGCCGCCACCTGTCCCACGACGAGGCGCGCGATCGCCTGCTGCACGAGATCGAGGGGGATATTGTGTCGGAGCCGCGGCTGATCCGGTTCCGCGCGGGCCGGCGGATAGATGCATGGCGCGGCAACTGCGTCGCGCTTGGCCTCGCCGGGGGCTTTGTCGAGCCGCTGGAATCCACCGCGATCCATCTGGTGATGATCGCGGTCACGCGGCTGCTTCAGCTCTTTCCCTTTGGGCCGGATTGTTCGGCAGCGGCGGCCCGCTTCAACGCGCTCGCGGCCGCGGAAGTGGAGGGGATCCGCGACTTCATCATCCTCCACTATGTCCTGACGGAGCGGGACGACACGGCGTTCTGGCGTGAGGTCCGGGCGATGGAGATCCCGGCGTCGCTGCGCGAGCGGATCGCGTTGTTCCGCGAAGGGGCGATCGCCTACCAGGACGGCGCCGACCTGTTCCGCGTCGATTCCTGGGCGCAGGTGATGCTCGGCCAGCGGCTGCAGCCGCAGCGCCATCACCAGATGGCGGCGATCATGGGGGAGCCGCGCTTGCGCCAGGTGCTGGCCGACATGCGCGCGCAAATAGCCCGGCAGGTCGCAGTGCTGCCGACGCACGAGGCCTTTTTGCGGGACTATTGCCCGGCGGAGGGCGGTGAAGCCCTGCTCCGTCGGCAGGTAGGCTGAAGCCGTACGCGGACCAACATGGATCAGTGAGCGACATCGAATTCCGGCCCACATGCCCTCTCCTACGGGGGAGGGGATTGTCGTGATCGAGTTACGGTTGCAGGCGCTGAGGCTGTTCGTGCAGCGGCTGGAGTTTCGCTCAAGCGTGGGCGAGGCGGATCGTGCCGCGCTGATGAACCTGGGAGGCGTGCTTCAGGAGGCAGACCCCCACCGCGATTTCGTCGGGCGTGGCGAGCGCGTCCAGCACGCGTCCATGGTGGTCGAAGGGGTCGTGGCGCGGTTCGTGCAGCTTGAGGACGGAAGCCGGCAGGTGATCGGGTTTCATATCCCCGGCGACATGATCGATCTCTATTCGTTGATGCTGCCGAGCGCGCCGACGCCTTTTCAGGCGCTTACCCGCTCGACCATCCTGAAAGTCCCCCACGCCGCGCTGCGGGAGCTCGCCTTCCACTCCCCCGACATCGCATGCGCGTTCTGGCGCGACTCGGTCGCAGACGGGCAGTTGGTGGCGCAGTGGTTGGTCAATGTCGGCCGCGATCGCGGGTCGCGCACCTGATCTGCGAAATGGCCGTTCGGTACGACCAGATCGGCCGGATGCAGAACGGCCGATTTCCGCTTCCGCTCACGCAGGAGCAGATTGCCGATGCGACGGGCCTCACGCCCGTGCACGTCAACCGTTCGCTCCGTGGACTTCGCGAAGACGGGCTGGTCGACCTGGCGCGCCGCGAGGCGATGATCCGCGACTGGAAAGGGCTGATCGAGCAGGCCGAGTTCGATCCGGCCTATCTCGATCTGCGCACCTCGCCCGGCACCATGCAACGGTCCCGTACGGGCTAGGGCTTGGCGCGTCCGGCGATCAGATGTCGCCGAACCCGTGTTCCTTCATATCCTCCGCGCAGAGCGCAACGAACTTGTCGAGCAGCCAGGAGGCGGCGGGGCCGGGCGGGGTGTCGCGCCGCCATATCCCCGAGAAGCAATAGGTGCCGCCTGGGTGGTCCGACATCACCAGCCGCTTCAGCGTGCCGGTGATCAGGTCGGACTGGACCAGCGGAAGCGGCATGTTGCCCCATCCGATCCCTTCGCGCAGCAGAGCGTGCTTGGCACCCAGGTCGGCCAGCCGCCATGTCCGCGCACTGAGGACGGAGAAATCGCGCCCCTCCGTAAGCGGCGAGCGATCGGTGAGGACTAGCTGCGTGTAGTTGCGCCCTGCCCCCGGTGGGATCGGCTCCATCCGCGCCAGCGCATGGTCCGGCGCCGCCACCGGCACCATCTGCACCGATCCGACCGAGATGCTGTCCAGCCCGTCGACCCCGGCTGCAAGCGGCCCGGAGATGCCCACGACCGCCTTTCCGTCCAGCACCAGGGCAGTGATTGCACCCAGCGCCTCGACATGCAGGCGAAGCGTCACTGTCGGATAGGCCGCCGCAAACGCGCGCAACACCTTTCCCACGCGGTCCGCGGGGAGCATCACGTCGACGGCGAGGTTCACCTCTGCCTCCAGGCCTTCCAGCAGCCCCTTCACCTTCGCGCGGAGCTCGTCGACCCCCTGCGCAATGGTCCTCGCCTCGGAGAGCAATGCCCGCCCGGCGACCGTCAGCTGGGGCTTGCGCGTCCCTTCGCGGTCGAACAGCTGCAGGCCGAGCTGTTCCTCCAGATTGCCGATGCCATAGCTGATGACCGACACTGCGCGGTTCAGGCGCCGCCCGGCCGCGGCAAAGCTTCCCGTTTCGACGACGGCGAGGAAGACGCGAAGCTGGTCGAGGGTCGGGGTGCCGGGGTTGGCCATTGCAATTCCGTCGAGTGTTCGCGGCCAGTGTATCGACCTGGTCGATGCCGTCGAGGTGTCGCTCGACGTTGTAGCGCGGGCGGGAACACGATAGCCACTGCCAGAGCAGGAGACGGCCTATGGAGACGATCGGGCGCGACCTTCGCGAGATGCAGCGGATCCCGCTGGAGCCGGCACATGTCGCCGCCATCCGTGCTGCGGGAACCGTACGGGACTATGCCAGGGGCGAGCTTTTGGCGGAGGTCGGTGGGCCGGCGGACCGCTTCGTCTATGTCGAACAGGGTGAGATCGAGGTCCTGAACCCGTTTACCGGCGAGCGGCTGGTGCCCGCTACGCTGGGCCCGACCCAGTTCATGGCGGAAATCTCGCTCCTGTCGGGCGGCACCTGGTCGATGCCGATGCGGGCGGCACTCGATACCCGGGTGGTGGAGGTGCCGCGCGCCGATATCCTGCGCCTGATGTCGGCGATGCCGGAGATGTCGGACATCATCATCACCGTGTTGGCGGCACGACGACGGCGGCAGCTGGAAAGCGACGGCGGGATGCTCGTGCTGGTCGGCGAGGAGGTCGATCGCAGCGTCCGCAAGATCGCCGAGTTCGCGAGCCGCAACCGCGTGCCCTATCGCTCCTATCCGCTCGGGAGCGAAGAGGCATCGCACGTCGCGGTCAGCTGCGGAACGTCGCCCACCGCCCCCACGGTGGTGTTCGGCCGCGACCTGGTCGTGGACGATCCGACGCCCCAAAAGGTGGCCTGCCTCCTCGGTCTCGACCAGGAACTGCCGGAGGAGGACGGGTTCGACGTCCTGATCGTCGGCGCGGGTCCGGCGGGGGTGGCTGCGGGTGTCTACGCTGGGGCGGAAGGATTGCGTGCGCTGGTGGTCGACGACACTGCCATTGGGGGCCAAGCCGGCACGTCAAGCCGGATCGAGAACTACATGGGCTTCCCGACCGGCATTTCCGGTGCAGACCTGATCTGGCGCGGAGAGGTTCAGGCGCTCAAGTTCGGCACGCGCTTCGTCATGCCCCGCCGCGTCGCTAGTCTGGAGGAACTGAGCGACGGCGGCTTCTGCGCGACCTTTGAAGACGGCAAGCGCGTGCGTGCGGCGGCAGTGGTCGTTGCAACCGGGGTGCAGTACCGCCGCCTGCCGATCTCGCGCCTCGCCGACTTCGAGGGCGCAGGGATCTACTATGCCGCAACCGAGAACGAGGCCCGCTTCTGCCGGGATACCGAGGTGGTGGTGATCGGCGGCGGCAATTCCGCGGGACAGGCGGCGATGTTTCTCAGCCGCGCCGCGCGCCATGTCCGGCTGCTGGTGCGCGGGGACACGCTGGCGACGTCGATGTCGAGCTACCTGTCGAGCCGGCTCGAAGCGGATCCGGCGATCACCATCGAATATGGCGCAAGGGTCGCCGAACTCCATGGCGACCAGGCGCTGGAAGGCGTCACGATCCGCTCACCCTCCGGCGACCGCACGCTGCCGACTTGCGCGATGTTCGTGATGGTGGGCGCGGCGCCGAATACGGCCTGGCTCTCCGAACTGGTCGCGCTCGACGACAAGGGCTTTGTCCTCACCGGGGCGGACGCCGGCGCGGATTCGCCCTACGCCACCTCGCGGCCCGGCATCTACGCGGTCGGCGATGTTCGGGCGGGCTCCGTCAAGCGCGTGGCCTCGTCGGTAGGGGAGGGCTCGGTCGTCATTTCCAAGGTCTGGGAGCATGTGCGCGGCTGATCCGTAGCGCCGTCGCGCTCAGCTATTGGCCAGAGATCGGCGCTCTTCGCGGTCTGTCTCCATTGCCGGGGTCGCCATGCCGACATCCGCCGACTGGCCTTGCGGCGGCCGCCGCTCGAGCATGTGCGTCTGCCGCCAGTTGCCGAAGAAGTAATAGAGCGCGGTCAGGGTGCTGGCCGTGATCGTGCCCAGCGGGAAACTCCACCAGATCGCGTCCGCGCCCAGGCGTGGGATCAGGAGGTCCGCAAAGGGGATCCGGATCACGAACATCGATACGATCAGGATCACGAGCGGCGGCCAGACGGCGCCGGTCGAGCGGACCACGCCCGAAAGCGCAAAGGTGACGCTGAACAGCACGAACGACCACAGCACGATGCCGTTGATGTGGCGTGCGACCGGCAGCGCGACCGAGCCCGGCGGCAGGAAGATGTGGAGCACGGTATCGCCGAGCAGATAGATCACGACTGCGACTGCGCCCGTGATCACCAGCCCGCTGACGACCGACGAGCGCGCGATCCGCGATACCCGGTCCCAGCGGCCGGCACCGATGTTCTGCGCCGCCATCGACGATACCGCAGCACCCAGCGCCATCGCGGGCATCTGGACATAGGTCCACACCTGGGACGCGGCGGTATAGGCCGCGGCTGTGACGGCGCCGTAGCTGTTGACGAAGCCGATCATGACCATCGCCGCCCCGGAAACGACCAGGATCTGCATTCCCATTGGGAGACCCCGCAGGACCAGCGTCTTCATGACCTCGACATCGGGTTTGAGCAGATAGAGCTCGGATGGACGCAGCATCAGCGGGCTGCCGCGGCGGTACAGCAGGATGACCAGGCAGATGAGGCTGGTGCCTTGCCCGAGCAGGGTCGAGGTCGCGGATCCGGCGATGCCCAGGCGGGGGAAGGGGCCGAGCCCGCGGATCAGCATCGGATTCAGGAGGATGTCGAGAACGACCGCCAGCAGCATGAAGTAGAAGGGCGTCCGGCTGTCGCCGATGCCCCGCTGTGCCATCTGCAGGAAGGTAAAGAAGTAGAGGAACGGCATCGCAAGGAACACGATCCGCAGATAGGCCTCGGCCTCCGCGACCGACTCCGCCGGGGTGCCCATCATCGCGAGGATATGGGGCGACAGCGTATAGCCCAGCGCCGCCACCGCCAGCGCAAGTCCGGCGAAGAAGGTGATCGAGGTGCCCATCACCTTCTTCACCATCGGGATGTCGTTCGCGCCCACGCTCTGCCCGATCAGGATGTTGGCCGCCATGCTGACGCCGAAGATCGCGCCGAGCATCAGCATCATGACCACATTGGCGTTGCCGATCGCGGTGATCGCGGTGACGCCCAGCGAGTGGCTCACCCAGAACTGGTTGACGCTGCCATTGAGCGACTGGAGCGCGTTCCCGCCCATCACGGGAAGCGAGAACAGGAGCAGGGTGCGGGTGATCGGACCCTTGGTCAGGTCCCGGACGGGCTGCGCATGTCGGTTCCTGGGCTGATCCGTCCGTTCCATGCTGCTCCACTGCAAACTTCCCGCCCGGCCCGAACCCGGCGTGAGAGCACGAGTTCCCTCAAGCCTCCGGCGGCGGGCGTTTTGGCTCCGGCCTTTCAATTGCGACCGGAGTTCCTACATACAGGGCGCTGACGTGACGTGCGGCGGACCTGGGTCGCCGTCGGCTTCTCCCTTTTCCCTTCAAGCCACGGCCAGGCCGGTGGGTGCCTCGGTGCCCGCCTCTTCTGCTGTCGGTGGGCATGGCCACGCCGGCGGCCTCTAGCGGAGCGTCCAATGTCCAGAGCGATCAATGTCAAAGCAACGCTAGACCACGTCATCGCGACCTGCGCCAAGCGCAAGGTGCCGATCAGCGCAATCGAGGCGCTGCATTCCGGCGGCACCCGCGTCGTGATGAACAACGCCGCCGATACCGCGATCATCGCCAAAGCCTATGGCTCCAAGGTGATTACCGGCACCGTCCTGCGGACGCCGACGCGCATGGGTGCGATGTAACAAGGACCGCGCATGCGGCCGGCGCACGCCTTCGGCGGCGGCGCCTGCACCCCTATGCGCGAAACTGCCCGGCGAGCGAGGCGTTGCCTGCTCGCCGGCGTCCGGAACTGCCGGACGCGCCCGCCGGCGCTGAATGAAAAAACAGGAATGCACGATGCCGAGCAATAAGCCCGCCACTCTGGAAGTACGCACCGCTGTGCCGAGCGATGTCCCCGAGATCCTGGCGCTGATCGCTCGTGCCTATCCCGGCATTGCCAATTACAGCCCAGCCCAGATCAGCGGCCAGATCAACAATTTCCCCGAGGGGCAATTCGTCGCGGTCTTCGAAGGCAAGGTAGTGGGCTATTGCGCCTCTTCCCGCATCGACGAGGGCGTCGCGCTTTCGCCGCACGACTGGGCGACGATCACCGGCAACGGCTTTGGCAGCCGCCACGATCCGACCGGGGACTGGCTGTACGGCATCGAGATGGCGGTGGACGAGCGCCGCCGCGGGCTGCGCATCGGCAAGCGGCTGTACGAAGCGCGCCGGGCGCTCGCCGAGCGGCTTGAGCTGCGTGGCATCGTGTTCGGCGGGCGCATGCCCGGCTATGCGCGGGTGAAGTCGAAGGTGAACGGCCCGGAGGACTATCTGTCGCGGGTACGCGCGGGCGAGTTCCGCGACCAGGTGATCGGTTTTCAGCTCGCGAACGGGTTCACGCCGGTGGGCGTGCTGCCGCGATATCTTCCTTTCGACAAGGCGTCGGACGGGTTTGCCGCGCACATGGTGTGGCGAAATCCCTATGTCGATCCCAATGAGCCGCCCGCCTTCCGCGTCCCTCGCGACGTGGAGAGCGTTCGGCTGGCAACCGTCCAGTTTCAGGCACGCGCGGTCAAGGACTTCGCGGAGTTCGTGAAGAACGTCGAATATTTCGTCGACGTCGCCGCCGACTATCGCTCCGACTTCGTGGTATTTCCGGAACTGTTCACGATGCCGCTGCTGTCGTTCGAGCCGGAGACGCTGTCGCCGATGGAGGCGATCGACCGGATGACCGAATATCGCGCGCCGATCGTCGCGGAGCTTTCGCGCATGGCGCTGCGCTACAACATCAACATCGTCGGCGGATCGCATCCCACCCGGGTTGAGGACGGCAGCATCCAGAATGTTGCCTATGTCTGCCTGCGCGACGGATCGGTCCATGCCCAGGAAAAGATCCACCCGACCCCCAACGAAGCCTATTGGTGGAAGATCAAGGGCGGCAGCGCGGTCGATGTCATCCAGACCGACATCGGTCCTGTCGGCGTACTCATCTGCTATGACAGCGAGTTCCCGGAGCTCGCCCGCCGGCTGGTCGATCAGGGGGCGCGGATCATCTTCGTGCCGTTCTGCACCGACAACCGCCAGGGCTATATGCGCGTGCGCTATTGCTCGCAGGCGCGGGCGATCGAGAACCAGTGCTTCGTCGTGCTGTCCGGAAACGTCGGCAACCTGCCGGGTGTCGACAACATGGACATCCAATATGCCCAGTCCTGCATCCTGACGCCGTGCGACTTCCCGTTCGCGCGCGACGGGATCGCGGCCGAGGCGAGCGAGAACATCGAGACGCTGACGATCGCCGACGTCAACTTGGCCGATCTCACCTGGGCACGGGCGGAAGGGACGGTGCGCAACCTCTCTGATCGGCGTTTCGACCTGTATCGCGTCGACTGGAAAAAGGGCGATCCTGAGGGTGCGGCACCGCAGGAAACGCGGCCGCGTGGGACCAAGGCACCGGGGGGCGGCTGACGGCTGCGGCGGGGAGTCGTCACGGCCCTTGAACTTCGCGCGATTTTTCCCCAGTTTAGGGATGCGGGCCGGGCCCCTCTGACAACCACCCTGTGGATGTGATGTCGGACCGCGATGAGATCGGGCCCGGCACTCCTGCAAATCTGCGGCCGGCCCAGGAACCGTGGAGCTTGCGATGACTACCGCCGCTGGAATGCCGTGTCCGATTTGCCGGGTGCCGCTCGTGATGAGCGAACGCCAGGGCGTCGAGATCGACTATTGCCCGCAGTGCCGGGGCGTCTGGCTGGATCGTGGCGAACTCGACAAGATCCTGGAACGCTCCGCGGCCGAGATAGGAGCCATGTCTCCGCAGGCCCCGCCGCCACAGCAGTCTGCGTGGCCGCAGCCGCCACAGCAGTCCGCATGGCAGCAGCCGCCGCAAGCCGGGTATCAGGGCGGCTACGGCAAGCCCCACAAGCACTACAAGCGGCGCAAATCCTTCCTGGAGGAGCTGTTCGACTAAGGTCGCTCCTCGCCCCCGCCGTACCGGCAACCCGCCGCCAAGACCCACCGTACTACGTTGTTTAAGGATCCTAGATGAGCCGCTTCAACACTGGAAATCTCGGGGCGATCGCCCTTGGGCTCTCCGCCGTCGTGATGCTGACCGTGCCGCATGAGGCCGACGCCCGCCGTGGCGGCAGCTTCGGCAGCCGTGGCGCGCGCACCTTTCAGGCGCCGCCCAAGACCCAGGTCGCACCCCGGCAGAGCGCCCCGGTGCAGCGCTCGATGACCGAGAAGTCGGCGAACCCGGCCGCGGCCCAGTCCGCACGGACCGCGCCGGCGAACCGTGGTGGCGGCATGGCCAAGGGCCTGATCGGCGGCCTGATCGCTGGCGGCCTCATCGGTGCCCTGCTCGGCGGTGGTCTGGGCTCGCTCGCCGGGTCGGGCATGCTGATGGCGTTGCTGCAGGTGGCGCTGATCGGTGGTGCGGCCTTCCTTCTGATCCGCATGTTCCGTCGTCGCCAGGGCCAGGCGCCCGCGATGGCCGGTGCGCACGGCGGGGCGATGCCGTCGCAGTTTGCGAACATGGCGCCGCGCCAGGACTTCACCCCGGCCCCGTCGCGCGGCTTTTCGGCTGCGCCGGTCGCTGCAGCGGCCACCGGCGGCGACCTTCCGATCGACGATGCGGACCGTGCGGCGTTCGAGCGCCTGCTCGTCGAAGTGCAGGATGCGTTCGGCAAGGAAGACTATGCGCGCCTGCGGGAGCGGACCACGCCGGAGGTGATGTCCTATTTCGCCGAGGAACTGGGCCAGAACGCCACCAGCGGCCGTCGCAACGAAGTGAGCGGCACCCAGCTGCTCGACGCCGAGGTTGCGGAGGCCTGGAGCGAGGGCGCGGACGATTATGCGACCATCGCCATGCGCTACGAGAGCATCGACGTGATGCGCGACCGCACCACCGGCGCCGTGATCGAGGGCAACCCCGATCGCCCGACGCAGGTGACCGAGCTGTGGACCTTCAAGCGCGATACCGACGGTTCCTGGCGCCTGTCGGCCGTGCAGGAGGCCTGATCGCGACGGGCGGGAGCGGCCCAGCGCCGCTCCCGCCGCGCAATCGACTGGCCATGCCGGGCGCGCCCGGTTTATGCGGTGGCCATGACCACGCCGACCGTTGACCAGCTTGCCGCGCTCGGCGCCGCCTTCGACGTCTTCACCCGCCGCTACAAGCTGGCCGAGGCGCTGGGGCCGGTGAAGCCCCTCAACGAAGTCGACAAGCAGGTGTTGTTCTACGTCGCGCAGAATGATGGCTGCGGACCGACTGACGTCGCCCGTTTTCTGGGTGTGGCGAATACCACCATCTCCTCGGCGACCGACCGTCTGGCGAAAGCCGGCCTGCTGAAGCGCGAGCGGCCGGAGCAGGATCGCCGCGCCGTCGCGCTGCGGCTGACGCCCCAGGGTCAGGCACGCGTCAATGCGCTGCAGTCGGCCTATCACGCGATGTATCTTCGCATGCTCGAGCCGCTTACGACCGACGAACAACATGCCTTTATTGCCTTGATCGAGAAGATCGTACGCGACGAAGCTTGAATAGTACGAAGTTCGCTGTACCCTTGGCCACTCTAGCTCCGTCACCGGGAGTGACTGCATGGCGATCAACATCAACGGGGCGGACGTCGAACCTCCCCAGGACGCGCGCACCTCGCTCCTCGACTTGCTGCGGGAGCAACTTCACCTCACCGGGACCAAGGTCGGCTGCAACCAGGGCGCGTGCGGCGCCTGCACGGTGCTGATCGACGGGCAGCGGGTGCTGTCTTGCCTGACGCTGGCGGTCCAGGCCGACGGGCGGGCGGTGACGACGATCGAGGGTCTGGGTGCCGACGGCCTGCATCCGCTGCAACAGGCGTTCCTGGAGCATGACGGGCTGCAATGCGGCTATTGCACCCCGGGCCAGATCTGCGCCGCCACCGCGATGCTGGCGGAGATCGAGGCGGGGATGCCGAGCTATGTCACTCGCGATCTCGCCCCGGGTGCAGTCGCGCTCTCGCGGGACGAGGTGCGCGAGCGGATGAGCGGCAACCTGTGCCGCTGCGGCGCGCACAATGGCATTATCGACGCGATCCTGTCGGTCGCCGCGGAACAGGCAGCATGACCCCCGTCTCCTACGCCCGCGCCGGCAGCACCGCGGAGGCGTTGCAGCAGATCGCGGGCGGCGACCATCGGCTGCTGGGCGGCGGCACGAACCTGGTCGACCTGATGCGAAAGGGGGTGGAGCATCCGCGCGCGCTCGTCGACGTCTCGGGGCTGCCCGGCCTGATCGAAGAGAGCGCGGACGCCGGGCTGATGATCGGCGCCGCCGCACGCAACAGCGCGGTCGCCGCGCATCCGCTGGTTCGCACCCGCTATCCGATGTTGTCGCGCGCGATCCTGGCGGGCGCGTCCGCCCAGATCCGCAACATGGCGACGACCGGCGGTAACCTGCTGCAACGGACGCGCTGCATGTACTTCGCCGATGCGGCCGCATCCCGCTGCAACAAGCGGGTTCCGGGCAGCGGCTGCGACGCGATCGGCGGCTTCACCCGCTATCACGCGATCCTGGGCGCGTCCGAAGCATGCGTCGCGACCCATCCGTCCGACATGGCCGTCGCGCTGGCGGCGCTGGATGCGCGCGTCCATATCGCCGGCGCCGGCGGCGGTGTTCGCGTGGTGCCCGTCACCGAGTTTCACCGGCTGCCGGGCGACCGGCCCGATGTGGAAACGCTGCTGGAACCCGGCGAGATGATCGTCGCAGTTGCGCTGCCGCCCTCCGACGTCGCGGCAAGATCCACCTATCGCAAGGTGCGCGACCGGGCGAGCTACGCCTTTGCGCTGGTATCGGTGGCGGCGGGCCTGACGCTTGATGGCGACCGGGTGGCGGACGTGCGCATCGCCCTGGGCGGAGTAGCCCACAAGCCGTGGCGTGCCCTGCGCGCGGAGGCGGCGCTGCGCGGCGGCCCGGCCTCCGCTGAGGCGTTCGCAAGCGCTGCCGCGGCGGAACTGGCCGATGCGGTGCCGCTGGCCGACAATGGCTTCAAGATCGAGCTGGCGAGGCGAACGCTCGTCGCCCTCCTCTCCGAACTGAGCGGGAGCGTGGCATGAGCAGGACGCAGAACCTCATCGTCGAATCCGTCCGGACCGCGATCGGCTGGGTGCCGGCCGGGTGGCTGCCCGGCGGTACGCCCGACCCGCTGATCACGCAGCGTGGCGAGGTCGGGCGGCAGGCGACCCGGATCGACGGCCCCGACAAGGTGCGCGGCGAGGCGCGCTTTGCGGCGGAAGTCGCGCTGGAGGGGCTCTGCTATGCCGCGCTCGTCCACAGCACGATCACGCGGGGAAGGATCACGCGGCTGGACGCGAGTGTGGCGGAGCAGGCGCCGGGTGTGATCCGCGTCATCACCCACCACAACATGCCGCGGATCAGCAGCCCTGCACTGACCGGCGTTACCGATCTGTCCGCGGTGGGAAACAGCAGCTTGCCGATCCTGCAGGATGCGGAGATCCATTATAACGGGCAGGTCGTGGCGGCCGTCATCGCCGAGACGCAGGAACAGGCGGATCACGCCGCCACCCTGCTCGCGATCGACTATGAAGAGGCGCCTGCCGAGACCCGATTCGAACATGCGAAGGAAACGCCGCGCGTGCGGCCCTCGCTGCTCATCGACCGCAACCACCTTTCGGTGGGGCGGGCGGAGCGGGAACTGGCGAACGCGCCCTTTCGGGTCGACAATTCGTATCGGACGCCGTGGCAGAACCATAATGCGATCGAGCTGCACGCCGTCACGGTCCTGTGGAAGGGCGACCGGCTGACCGTGTACGACGCGAGCCAGATGATCGCCTCCGAAGCAGCGGCGCTCGCCAAGCTCTTCGGGCTCAAGCGCGAGCATGTCCGGGTGCTGTCGCCGTTCGTCGGTGGCGGCTTCGGCGGGAAAGGGCTGTGGGACCATCAGATCGTGGCCGTGGCGGCGGCACGGATGGTCGATCGCCCGCTGCGCCTGATGCTGACGCGGGAGGGCGTGTACCGCATGGTCGGCGGACGGTCGCCGAGCGAGCAGCGGGTCGCGATCGGCGCCGATGCCGACGGAAATTTCACCGCGCTGATCCACACCGGCTATTCGGTGATGCCGCCCTATGGCTGCTCGCCCGAGGCGTACACGCTGGGGAGCCGGGCTGCCTATCGTTCGAAGAGCTTCGAGATCCTGCAGCGTCATATCGACATGGCGGTCGTCCCCAACACCTATATGCGGGCGCCCGGGGAAGCGATCGGCAGCTTCGCGCTCGAAAGCGCGATCGACGAACTGGCCCATATGATGGCGATTGACCCCATGGAACTGCGGTTGCGCAACCTGCCCGACAAGCACCCAGTGTCGGGCGTCGCCTTTTCCCAGCATGCGCCGGAAAAAGCATGGGCGGATGGCGCCGCGCGCTT
Organism: Sphingomonas sp. 3-13AW; assembly: GCF_049311085.1. Classification (NCBI taxonomy): domain Bacteria; kingdom Pseudomonadati; phylum Pseudomonadota; class Alphaproteobacteria; order Sphingomonadales; family Sphingomonadaceae; genus Sphingomonas; species Sphingomonas sp. 3-13AW. The sequence continues at coordinate 23,375 of NZ_JASNVZ010000025.1, forward strand.
CGGCTGGGAGCGGCGGACGGCGGAACCCGGGACCCGTCGTGATGGCGAGTGGCGCCTCGGCATGGGCTGTGCCAGCGGCAGCTTCCCCTATGTGCGCATGCCCGGTTCCAGCGTGCGCCTGACACTGCGCCGCGACGGCACCGCGACCGTCGCCTGTTCCGCGCAGGAGATGGGCATGGGCACTTCGACCGTGCAGGCGCAACATGCCGCCGATCGGCTCGGCCTGCCGCTCGCCGCAGTCAACGTGGAGACCGGCGACTCCGATCTTCCGGCAGCGTCGATGGCGGGCGGATCGGCGCAGACCGCCTCGATCGCCGGGGCGATCCAGGTCGCGGCCGAGAAGCTTGTGGGCGAGGTGCTTCGGACCGCCGGCAACGACAGCCCGCTCGCCGGCTTGCGCGCGGCGGAAGTGCGGTTCGAGCGCGAAGGGCTGGCCAGCGTTGCCGAGCCCGCGCGGCACGAGACGTTCCGGTCGATCTTCGCGCGGGCCAATCGCGACGCTGTGTCGGTCACCGCATCGGGCCCGGCCCCGCTCGAGATGCTCAAATTCGCCATGCACAGCACCTCGGCAATCTTCTGCGAACTGCGGGTGAGCGACGTGACCGGGGAGGTGCGGGTCGACCGCCTGCTGGGTGCGTTCGATTGCGGCAGGATCCTCAATCCCCGCACCGCCGCGAGCCAGTTTCGCGGGGGCATGATCATGGGGCTGGGGCTGGCGCTCACCGAGGAGACGCTGTTCGACGAGCGCAGCGGTCGCATCATGAACCCCAGCCTCGCCGACTATCACGTGCCCGTGCACCTGGACGTGCCGGAAATCGAGGTGATGTGGACCGACATCCCGGACCCGCGCTCTCCCCTCGGCGCTCGCGGCATCGGCGAGATCGGCATCACCGGCGTCGCGGCAGCAGTGGCGAATGCCGTGTTCAATGCCACGGGCAAGCGCGTGCGCGACCTGCCGATCACGCTCGACAAGCTGCTCTAGCCGCGGCGACCGCCTCTGTTCGCTCGGCAGTGGCGCCATTTAAACCGGGAATGCGCCTTCAACCCTCCCAGGATGCATGGTAGCGATATCAGCATCTGGCCGGATGCGACCCTCTGAGACGTCGCACCGCCGCTGTTGGGAGAGAATGGAATGGCTTCAGGCACAGGTACGACTGTCACGCGCCGGACGCTCATGGGCGGGGCGGCATGGGCAGGGACCCTGATGCTGTTGCCCGCGCCGGTGTTCGCATCGGCCCAGCGTGGCGCGGTGCTCGATCGACGGACTGCCTTTCCCCTCATCGTCGGCGGTGCTCCCGCAACCGTGCTGATCGACGCACAGGCGGATTCGGCCGTGCGCCATGCCGCCACCGGTTTTGCCGCCGATCTGGAGCGCGTGAGCGGTGCCCGCCCGCAACTGATCGAAGGGGATGCCGCTGCCGCGCGCGGACCGCTGGTCGTGATCGGCGTGCTGGGCCAGAGCCCGGTGCTCGATGCGCTTGCGGCTGCGGGCAAGATCGATGCAGCCGATATTCGCGGCGGATGGGAAGCCTTCCGCCAGATCGTGGTGGACAATCCCTTGCCCGGCGTGCCCCGTGCACTGGTGATCGTCGGCTCTGACCGCCGCGGTGCGGTGTTCGGCACCTATGACATTTCCGAGCGGATGGGCGTATCCCCCTGGCACTGGTTTGCGGACGTGCCGGTCGCGCGTCGGCGCGACGTCTACATCCCGGCGGGCTCGCGCCGCGATCAGCCTCGGGTGCGCTATCGCGGCTTCTTCATCAACGACGAGGCGCCCGCGCTCAGCGGCTGGGCCGAAAAGAAGTTCGGCGGCGTCAATTCCAAGATGTACGCCCATGTGTTCGAACTGATGCTGCGCATGAAAGGCAATTACCTGTGGCCCGCGATGTGGGCGCCGCGCGCGTTCGCCGCCGACGATCCCCAGAACATGGTGCTCGCAGACGCGATGGGCGTGGTGATGGGCAATTCGCATCACGAGCCGATGCTGCGGGCGCACGACGAATGGCACCGCGAAAAGGACAAGGGTGTCACCGGCGGTCCCTGGGACTACACCAAGAACACCGACAACCTGCGCAAATTCTGGCGCGGCGGCATTGAGCGGATGATGTCGAAGGGCGGCGGCCAACGGTATGAGTCCGTCGTGACGGTCGGCATGCGCGGCGACGGCGACGAGGCCATGGCAGAAGGCACCGCGATTCCGCTGCTGGAGCGGGTGGTGACCGATCAGCGGGCCATCATCGCCGACGTTACCGGCCGGCCGGCGAGCGAGACTCCCCAGGTGTGGGCGCTCTACAAGGAAGTGCAGGAATATTATGATCACGGCATGAAGGTGCCGGACGACGTCACCCTGTTGTTCGCCGACGATAACTGGGGGCAGGTGCGGCGCCTGCCCGACATGGGCGCGGCGCCCCGCAGCGGCGGCTACGGCATGTATTATCACTTCGACTATGTCGGGGGGCCGCGGAACTACAAGTGGATCAATACCAACCAGATCGAGAAGGTCTGGCAGCAGATGGATCTCGCCTATCGGCGTGACGTCCGGTCGATGTGGATCGTCAACGTCGGCGATATCAAGCCGATGGAATATCCGCTGAGCTTCTTCCTCGCGATGGCGTGGAATCCGGAGGCGATGACGCCCGAAACGCTTGCTGCTTATCCGCAAGCATGGGCCGCAGCGACCTTTGGTGCCGAGCATGCGGACGCGGTGGGCGAGATGATGACCGCCTATAGCAAATATGCTGCGCGCCGGAAGCCGGAGCTCGTGGACCAGGACAGCTTCCCGCTTGGCGGCATCACGCCCGAGGGCCTGGACGGCGGCGAGTTCGGCAGGATCGTCGCGGAGTGGGACGCGCTGGAGGCGCGCATGCTCCAAACCCGTGCCCGGCTGCGTCCCGACCAGCTCGACGCCTATTACCAGATCGTCGAGTTCCCGATCGCGGCGATGGCGAACCTCTACCGGCTTTATTATGGCGCCGCCTGGAACAAGCTCCTCGCATCGAGCAACGACGCACGCGCGAACTATTTCGCCGACCTGGTGGAGACGAGCTTCCGTCGCGACGGCGCACTTACCCAGCAGTATCATTCGATCAACGGCGGCAAGTGGGACGGGATGATGAACCAGGTCCACATGAGCTATGTGATCTGGAACGACCCCACCCAGCAGACAATGCCCAGCATCATGCGGGTCGGCGGGGACACGCCGAACGAGAAACGCCGCCCGCAGCCCAAGTTCGTCGCGCCCAAGCCGGCGCCAGAGGGTGTCATCGCGGTCGAGGCGCCGGACTTCACCCGCGCGCGCGACGCCAAGGGGCTGCGCTGGACGAAGATCCCGCACCTCGGCCGTACGGCGGGCGCGGTCGTGGCCCTGCCGCAGGGCCAGCGGGCGACCACGCCGCAGGATAGCGTCTGCCTGGAGTATGACGTGCAGGTGGCAAAGGCGGGGCCGGCGGTCGCGACGCTGTACCTTGCACCGACGCTCGGCACCGACGGCAATGAAGGTGTGCAAGTCGGTGTGTCGCTGGACGGCGGCGCGGTGCAGGTGCTGCAGGCGCGGCTCGAAGCGACCGGCGGGCCCGAGGACTCACCGGGCAAGAAGCGCTGGGGCCAGGCGGTGCGCGACAACGCCGTGCAGCTTTCGGCGGACCTCGGTCCCGTCACGGCGGGGCCGCACACGGTGAAGGTCTGGCGGCTGGACGACAATGTCGTGCTGCAAAAGCTGGTGCTGAGCACGGTGCCGGTGGCGCCGAGCTATCTCGGGCCGTTGCCGATCAAGGCTGGGGGGAGTGTGCCGTCGGGGACAAGGGCCACGGGTCGGCGGGGCAGGCGTCCCGCCTGACCGGGGCCATGGCCCTCGGCGTGCAGGCGGGGAACGTCCAATTCCTTCTCGCCGCCCGGGGTCCGGGCGGCAGAGCGTCGGGGCAGAGCGGGTTTCGCTCTGCCCCGCAGCTTATCGGCGGAAGGAGCGCCTAGGTCCGCCAGGTTGCCCCGGCAGCTTTTCCCGGAAGATGATCCGTCCTTTGGACAGATCATAAGGCGTCATTTCGACGTGGACGCGGTCGCCCACGATCGAACGGATGCGGAATTTCCGCATCTTGCCTGCGGTGTAGGCGATGATCCGATGCTCATTGTCGAGCATCACCCCGAAACGTCCGTCCGGGTAAATCTCGTCCACGAACCCTTCCATCGTAAGGGTAGCTTCCTTAGCCAAGCTCAGGCGGCCTGCAGATTGACTGCGCTGGTCTTGCCGCGACGGTCCTGCTCGAGCTCGTAGGAGACGCGCTGCTCCTTATCGAGCGTCTGCATGCCGGCAGCCTGCACTGCGCTGATGTGGACGAATGCGTCGTTGCCACCGGTCTCCGGCGAAATGAAGCCATAGCCCTTGGTGGCGTCGAAAAACTTTACGGTTCCGATAGTCATACTCAAATTCCTTCGTGTCGATTCCGGACCGGAAAACCCGTGCCGGAGCTTAGAAGCTAGAAAAGAAGGAAAGAGGAGCCGCAAAGCACCAAGAACCGTCGATTTGCGACTGTAGCACCCCGTATATAGGGCAAGGCGGCGGAAATTAACAGGGGCAGTTCCGGATAAAGCGATTTCGGGCCAATTAACTGCCTGTAATCGGCCGGAATCCGGCGTGGTCCTGTGGAGCGCCGGATCGCTGGCCCGCCGGCTTCCAGTCCGCGGCGGACCTAAGTCGCCGGGGCAATCGTGGGGCGCAGGCGCAGCCGGCGCGTCATGGCCGTCACCTCGTCCGGCGTACGATCCAGGGCGCCGGCAATCTCCGCGAGGGCCTCGCCGATCTGCACGCGTCCGCGAAGTTCTGTGATGTGGGACTGTGTCCACCGCCGGTGTTGCATCATTGATTGTCTCCAGGCCGGAACCTTGAAGTGCGAGGATCGCGCCGGCCGGCGTCGGCGCGATCTTTCCCTGCCCGTCGGGCAGATTGCCTCGCTGAGGCTCCAGCGGAGAGACGCCGCAGCGACGGCGGCGCTTCCCCGTCGGATGCTGCTAGCGCGCCTTGGCGGTCGCGAGCCGCGTGTCTTCCTTGCGGATCCGGCGCGGCGCCTGCATCGCGGCGCGGTCCTCCGCTTCGCCCACGCCCCGGATCAGCTTGCGCCAGATCGTGTGGGCGCGGCGGTGAAAGGCGCGGTCCTGCTCGCTAGTCGCGGCATCGGCTGCGGCAAGGCTGGTTTCGGCCTTGAGCGTATATTCTTCCAACTTCGTCATCATGTTCTCCAGTCGAGAGGGGCGGAAGCAGAGGTCAGGCGCGGTCAGCCGCGGCGGGTGTGCCCTTCAGCGAAGGCTTCGCCGCAAGTGCCTTGGGCGCCTTAGTCTGCTTGGGTTTCCGGAGCTCTTTGGTGCTCCGCTTTTGTGCCTTGGCCATTCCAGCCCTCCTCATGTGGTGGGTCAGAACGGGGCGCCACTCGATGCGCCGGATGCGGATGCACCGGCGGCTGTTGCTTGCGATGGAGAAGATGACCGGCTGGCCTCATCTCGCGTCCCGTCCTTGTAAGCGGGAGCACGATGAGTCTCTCAGCCGACGGCGCCTACATGGTGGTTGCCGTCGATGTTGGAGAATATAGACCCTTCGGAACGCCAAGATAAGCCCGACGCGCGGATATTTCTCTGCTCGTGTCCAGTACATGAAGCAGGGATTCGGGGACTTCCCGCCGGGAGCAGGAAGCGGCCCCGTTTCATCGTTCAGGCCGGCTTCGTCGCCAGCCAGATGAAGTGATGATCGTCATCGTCATCCGCGACCATGCGAATTTCTTCGACTGCAAAGCCGGCGTTCTGGAGCCGGTCGTGGAACACCCGGTCGGGATAGGCCGACCAGACCGCCAGAATGCCGCCGGGACGCAGCGCATCGCGCGCCGCGCGAAGGCCCCAGTTGCAGTAGAGACGCTCGTTGGCGAGATGGATCAGGCCGTCGGGGCCATTGTCGACGTCGAGCAGGATCGCGTCGAACGCGGCTTGCGCGTCCTCGATCACGTCCGAAACGTCGCGGATCGTGAGGGTGACGCGCGGGTCGTTCAACGACTCGCCGAACAGATGCGCCAGCGGCCCCTTCGCCCAGGTAACGACCTTGGGCACGAGTTCGGCGACCGTAATCGAGGCTTCCGCCGGAGCCGCCTTCAGCGCGGCCGCAAGGGTAAAGCCCATGCCGAGCCCGCCGATCAGCAAGTGGCCGGCGCGCGTGCCCAGGCGTTCGCACACGATGGTCGCCAGCGCCTCTTCGGACTCGCTGTCCCAGCTGCCCATCAGCTGCTCTTCGCCGAACAGGATCTCGAAATCCTGGCCGCGGCGCAGGAGGTGCAGGCGCCCGCCCCCGGGGAGGTCGGCGGTGTCCACCAGGGAGCCATTGCCCCAGCGGGTCTCGCCAGACGCAATCGATGTGTTCGCTTCGGGAATGGAACGCCTCCTGATACTGGGATGGCCGGCAGCGCCTGCGCGCTGCGAAAGGTGGTTCAGGAGTCGAAAAGTCAGCGAAGACGTTCTGCTGCTTGCCGAGACCGCCCGGCCGGGTAGCCCCTGCCGATACACAATCGTCTAGGCGCGCGCCCGACGGCCGTCCATCGCAATCGCAGCTTCGGAAAAAGGGGCGTCTTCGACATCGCGGGATGCGCCGCGTTGACCCGCGCAGCAGCGGTCCGCCTCGTCGATCGCTGCTAGCAGATCGTCGAACCCTTCTGCCTCGCGCACGGGGTACAGGCGGTGGAGTCCTATGCCCAGAATGTCGATATCGCGCTGGGAAAGTCGCCCTGCGGCGACCGTCCCGGTGGATCGGCCCATTGCATTTCTCCCTCGTGCCGATGCTAGAGCGATGTGAGCCCCAAGAAGTTGCAAGCGTTCCGCCGAACCGAACCGAAATGAGGCAGGCTGCACGACGGGCTGCGCGCGCGAAGTATCAGGCAGCCAACAGAATTCCGACCGGTTCCTCGCGTCGGCCGCCCGCCAGGCGCGCGGCGATCGACAGATAAAAGCCGCAGATGTCCGCCACGTCCTCGCCGGTAATGACGAGCGGCGCTCCGACGGAAAAGCGGCGCAACGGCCCCGTGCGATCCAGGGCATCGGACCAGCCGACCGTCAGCCAGCGCGAGCCGGTGACGTCGCCGCGGGTCACCATCCCGCCGCAATAGAACAGGCAGTCGCGCGCCCGGCCCAAGGCGCGCAACCTCGCGTGCTCTCCTTCGGGCTGATCGAAAAGGGGAAGCAACGCACGCAGCTTGTTCGCCGTATTGCGCTCGGTCGGGGCCGGGCGGCTCCCGCCGGCGACTGCGACTTCGTCCACCAGCACGTTCAGGAAGCGGTCGAGCTCGCGCAGGCCGTTGCCGAGGACCTTGGTACGGAAGCGCCCGGTGATCGGCGCAGGGCGCGCGCCGGTGACGCCTCCGGCCTGGAGCCCGGCCGCGAGGAAGCGCGCTCCCGATCGGAGCGTGGCATCAGCCCGCGCGAGCGGGCTTTGACTAGGAAGAATCGTCTGCATGGCGCGACGGGAAGGCGGGAATCAGTTTTGAGCAGCGCGGCCGGCAATCGCCTGTTCCACCGCCTCGAACCCGGCTGCACTTGCGACGGCGAGGTCGAGCGGGCGGCCGTCGAGCACCGGATCATGGGTGTTGAGGAAGTCCATCGCCTGGTCGCGTCCGCCGAGCATCCGGAACGCCATCAGCGTCACCCGGCCCTGGCGATCCGCTTCCTCGGCGGACAGGCGCGGCGACTTGTAGCGGTTGACGAACTGCTTGCGCTTGGGACGGTTGTTGGTCTCTGCGGCCGGCTGCTCGCCATCGGCCTGAATATCCTGGGTCGAAATCGGGGTGTCGGTCATGGATCAGCTCGCAGCGAGGGTGGGAAAGGTGGCGCCGAGTTGCGCCTTCAGCGCCTCGATGCGGACGGCATGATCGGTCGCTGCCTCGCGGTGCCGGCACCGGGCGGAACCTTCCGCATCCCGGGCGCGCATCAGCGAGATCTGGTGATCGGCAAGAAGAGAGTTGAAATCCATCGGAGCGCCTCCGGCCTTGTAAGCAAGAGCGCCTGCGTCTCTCAGTCGACGGCGCCTACAAAGCGGGGTTGCCACCGATGCTTCCTATATGGGGTATCGGGAGCGAAATGAAAGAAGCGCGTGCCACGCACGTTCCTGAAATGCTGCGGGGCGGCGCAGGTCGTCAGAACCAGAAGCGCACACCCGCGACGAAGCTGGTGTCTTCGACATTCTCCCCGTCCTGCCGCGCGAAGCGAGCGGTATCGCCTGCCTTGCGCGTCCAGGCGATGCCGACATAGGGCGCGAATTCGCGACGCAGTTCGTAGCGCAGCCGTAGGCTGAGGTCGGCATCGCTGAGGCCCGAACCGGTGCGTGTCGCGGGCACGTCCTGCGCCGCGAAGTTCAGCTCCGCGCGCGGCTGCAGCACCAGTCGCTGGGTGAGACGCTGGTCGTACCAGCCCTCCAGCCGGGCGAGCAGATCGCCCTTCGTCGACAGGAACAGCGCGCCCGCGGTGTGGAACTGAGAGGGGGCAAGACCCTCGAAGCCGAGCGCGGCGTAGGTGCGCCGGGGAGAGGCGCCAAGGTCCTGGCGGACGCCCGCCTGCACGTCGAAATAGGCACCGACGGCGCGCGAGTAGAGCGCCTGCACCTCTGCGTGATCAGGGTTGCCGCCGAAGTCTCCTTCGCCCTCGCTCTTGATCCACAGTCGGTCGATATCGCTGCCGAAGAACGCCTCGCCATTCCAGCGATAGCCATCGCGACCGTTGCGGACCTGGATCTCGGCGAGGTTGAGCAGCAGCTGGCCGTAGCGCTGGCCACCGCCCTCCTGCATCATCGCGTGGTGGCCGCGCGCCATCTGGGCGGCCGGGAAGAAACGATCGGCGTAACGGTCGCTGGGCACAGGCGGGGGCGGTGCATTGCCCGCGGGAAGGTCCGTGCCGATCGGCTGCGCGGGGTCCGCGGCAGGTGCTGGCATCCGGTGGCCGGCGTGCGGGTCGGGCGCGGATTGCTGGGGCGCGGGCGCCTGCGGGGGCGCCATGTCGTGCGTGCCATGATGCTGCGCGAGCGCGGGCGCACTCCCGAGCACAGCGCTCGCGGCCAGCAGGAGCGCGCGGATCATGCTGCACCTCCTGCCGGTCGCACGCTCACGACGCGCATCATGCCCGACGCCATGTGGTAGAGCATGTGGCAGTGGAACGCCCAATCGCCGATCGCATCGGCGGTGAAGTCGAAGCTGACGGTGCCGCCGCGCTGGACGAGCACCGTATGCTTGCGCGGGGCGTGTCCGCCATGACCGGTGACCAGTTCGAAGAAATGGCCGTGGAGATGGATCGGGTGACCCATCATCGTGTCGTTGACGAGCTTTACCCGCACCCGCTCGCCCAGCGTGAAGGGCAGGGGCTCCATCGCGTCCGTCATGCGCAGTCCGTCGAACGACCACATGTAGCGTTCCATGTTTCCGGTCAGGTGCACCTCGATCGAGCGACCCGGCGCGCGCACGTCCGGGTTCCGCTCGAGCGCGACGAGGTCCCGGTAGACAAGCACGCGGTGGTCGACACCCTCCAGGCCCTGGCCGGGATCGCCGGTACGATCGACGGGCATCGGCGCGATGGTCTGCACGCTGGGGTCGCGCGCCACCTGCGGCGCATTGGCGAAGTCGCGCATCCCCATCGAGCCGTGGTCCATCCTGTGCGGCGCCGGGGCGTGCCCTGCGGCCGCGTGATCCATCCCTGCGTGTCCCATGGCGGCATGGTCTGTAGCGACGTGGTTCTCCTGCTCCGCCACTGGAGAATGCGCGTCCCGTGCGTGGGTGGCCGCGAGCCGTGCCGAGGCGTTCTGTTCGGCGGTGGGATCGATGCCGCGAGCGGGCCCATGCTGCATGTCGCCCATGCCCATGTCCTTCATGGTGGCGACGGGGCGCGGGCGGAGCGGGGGAACCGGGGCGGCCATGCCCGCGCGCGGCGCAAGCGTCGCGCGCGCCATGCCGGAACGGTCGATACTCTCCCCCACCAGCGTATAGGCTCGCTCGTCCGGCGGCGTGACGACGACGTCATAGGTTTCGGCGACCGCGATCTGCAGCTCGTCGACGGCGACCGGGCGCACATGCTGCCCATCCGCCTGCACGACCGTCAGCGGCAGGCCGGGGATGCGGACATTGAAGGTCGTCATGGAAGAGGCGTTGATGATGCGCAGCCGCACCCGCTCTCCCGGCCGGAACAGCGCGGTCCAATTGTCCTGGGGACCGTGGCCGTTGACCAGATAGGTGTAGGTGTCGCCGGTCACATCGGCGATGTCGGTGGGATCCATGCGCATCGCGCCCCAGTGCAGCCGGTCCTTGAGCGTCTGGTCCTTGCCCCCGGCCAGGCCAGCAAGGGTCTGACGCTGCCGGTTATAATAGCCGGGCTCGACCTTCAGGTTGCGGAAGATGGCATCCGGCGACTCCCGGCTGTGGTCGGACAGGACCAGCACATGCTCGCGGTCGAATGCGACCGGGTCGGCCCCGGCCGGGTCGATGATGATCGGGCCATAGAGGCCCATCTGCTCCTGGAAGCCCGAGTGGCTGTGGTACCAATAGGTGCCCGACTGCACGATCGGGAATTCATAGGTGAAGTGCGTGCGCGGGAGGATGCCGGGGAAGGACACGCCCGGCACGCCGTCGAACTGCGCGGGCAGCAGCAGGCCATGCCAGTGGAGTGAGCTGTCCACATCCAGGTCGTTGTGGACGTGCAGCCGCAGCTTCTGCCCCTCGCGCAGGCGCAGCAGCGGGGCGGGGACGGTGCCGTTGATGCCGATCGCGCGCGTGCGCCGGCCGTCGATCGTCATCGGCTGGCGCTGAATGCGCAGCGTGATGTCCTCGCCCGAAAGCTCTGGCACGGTGGTGCCGGTCGCCACCGGCTGCGCCCATGCCGGCATCCACGCGGCCAGCGCCAAGCCGCCGCCCGCAAGCGTGGCTCCGCGCAGAACATTGCGGCGATCGAGAACCAGACCCATGTCCTTCACCCTTGTGCGGCCGCGACATAGCGGCCGGCGAGCCCCAGCTCGTGATCGCGGCATGGCAGCTGACACCGTGTCAGGGTCAAGCGGAAACCGGGCCTTGACCCTGACATGGTGTCAGCCCCTATCTGAGCGGGCGATGGAGGTTTCGATGCACGATCACCAGGCGCACGGCACAGATCCGAACCATGCGGCATGTTGCAGCGGCGGCGCTACCGCACGCGACCCGGTGTGCGGGATGACGGTCGACCCCGCAAAAACCGCGCACCACGCCGACCATGACGGCGTCACCTATCATTTCTGCTGTGCCGGCTGCCGCGGCAAGTTCGTCGCCGACCCCGACCGGTACCTGGGCGCGGCGCCGCCGGCGACGGCGGCGCCGGACGCGACCTACACCTGCCCGATGCATCCGGAGATCCGCCAGCAGGGGCCGGGCACCTGCCCGATCTGCGGCATGGCGCTGGAGCCGGAGGCGCCCTCGCTGGACGATGGCCCGAACCCCGAACTGGTGGATTTCACCCGCAGGCTATGGGTGTCGGCGGTGCTCGCCGTGCCGCTGCTTGCCGTGTCGATGGGCGCGGACATGCTGGGCTGGCGGCTGGTACCCCAGGCGTGGTCTGCCTGGGTGCAGCTGGCGCTGGCGGCACCGATCGTGCTGTGGGCGGGGCTTCCGTTCTTCGAGCGGGGCTGGGCCTCGCTGCAGTCGCGCCACTTCAACATGTTCACGCTGGTCTCGATCGGTGTCGGCGCCGCCTTCCTCTACAGCCTGGTCGCGACGGTGGCCCCCGGTGTGTTCCCGCCGACCTTCCGCGTGCACGGCAGCGTGCCGGTCTATTACGAGGCGGCGGGCGTCGTCGTGACACTGGTGCTGCTGGGGCAAGTGCTGGAGCTGCGCGCCCGCGCCGCCACCGGCCGGGCGATCCGCGCCCTCCTGAACCTTGCGCCCAAGACCGCGCGCCGCCTCGGCGCAGACGGGCGGGAGGCGGAGGTGCCGCTTGCGGACGTCGTCGCGGGGGACCGGCTCCGTGTCCGCCCGGGCGAGGCGGTACCGGTCGATGGCGTGGTCATCGAAGGCCGTTCGTCCGTGGACGAATCGATGCTCACCGGCGAGCCCGCGCCCGTCGCCAAGGAGGCCGGTGCGGCGCTCACCGGCGGCACCGTCAACGGCACCGGCAGCCTGGTGATGGAGGCGCGCGCCGTCGGAGCCGACACGGTGCTCGCGCGCATCGTCGCCATGGTCGCGACCGCGCAGCGCAGCCGCGCGCCGATCCAGGCGGTGGCGGACCGGGTCTCCGGCTGGTTCGTGCCGCTGGTGGTGGCGATCGCAGCGGTCACCTTCCTGGTGTGGAACTTCGTCGGGCCTGAGCCGCGCTTCGGCCACGCGCTGCTGAACGCGATCGCGGTGCTGATCATCGCCTGTCCCTGCGCGCTTGGGCTCGCCACCCCGATGTCGATCATGGTCGGCACCGGCCGCGGGGCACAGGCCGGCGTGCTGGTGAAGGATGCCCAGGCGTTGCAGGCCCTCGACAAGGTCGACACGCTGGTGATCGACAAGACCGGCACCCTGACCGAGGGCAAGCCGCGCCTGACTGGGATCGAGGCGGTCGGCATCGGGGAGGATGCGCTCCTCGCGCTGGTCGCGGCGGCAGAGGCAGGGTCCGAGCATCCGCTGGCCCATGCGGTCGTCTCCGTGGCGCGCGAGCGCGGGCTCGTGCTCGCGAGGGCGCAGGATTTCCGCTCCGTCACCGGTGCGGGCATCGCGGCGCAGGTGGACGGCCACGCGGTCGCGGTCGGCAATGCCGCGATGATGCAAGAGGCCGGTGCCGATCCGCAGAGCCTGGCTGCGCGGGCAGAGACGCTTCGCAACGAAGGCGCGGGCGTGATGCTGGTGGCGGTCGATAAACGGCTCGCCGGCCTGCTCGCGGTTGCCGATCCGGTGAAGGAGTCGGCGGCGTCGGCGGTGGCCGCACTGCGCGCGGAGGGTCTGCGAATCGTGATGCTGACCGGCGACGGCCGTGGCACCGCCGAGGCGGTGGCGCGCAAGGTGGGCGGCATCGATACCGTCCACGCGGAGCTGCGCCCCGAGGACAAGGCGCGGATCGTCGCCGAGCTCAAGGCCGGGGGTGCGACGGTGGCGATGGCGGGGGACGGCATCAACGACGCACCCGCACTTGCCGCCGCCGATGTCGGCGTGGCGATGGGGACCGGCGCCGACGTTGCGATCGAGAGCGCCGGGATGACGCTCACCCGCGGCGACCTCGCGGCGATGGTGCGTGCGCGGCGGCTGGCGAAGGCGACGATGCACAACATCCGCCAGAACCTGTTCTTCTCCTTCCTGTTCAACGGCATCGGCGTGCCGGTTGCGGCCGGCGTGCTCTACCCGGTGGCGGGCATCCTGATGTCGCCGATGCTGGCAGGCGCGGCGATGGCATTGTCCTCGTTCGCGGTCGTCACCAACGCGCTGAGGCTCAACGGAGTGCGGCTATGAACATCGGCCAGGCAGCGGACGCGAGCGGCATCTCGCAGCGAATGATCCGCCATTATGAAAAGATTGGCCTGATCCCGGCGCCCCTGCGGCGCGACAGCGGGTATCGTGACTATGCCGATGCGGACGTCGCGCGACTGCGGTTCGTGGCGCATGCCCGCGACCTGGGGTTCCCAATCGAGGAGATCCGCTCGCTCCTGGGCCTCTGGCAGGATCGTCACCGGTCGAGCGCGGACGTGAAGGCGCTGGCGATCGCACGCGCGGAGGAACTGGGGCGCAAGGCAAAGGCGCTTGAGGAGATGCGCGGCACGCTGCTCGATCTCGCCCAGCGCTGCCACGGCGACGACCGCCCGGACTGCCCGATCCTGGACCGGCTCGCCGATCCCGCCTGAAACGAAAAAGGGGCGCCGCAGCGCGACGCCCCCTTCCGTAACCCTGGCGGCCCGGATTACTCCGCGGCCATGCCGGACTGCGAGAACATGTCGCTCTCGCTCACATCCTCGTTGGCGATCCCCGGGCCCTTGGCCTTCTGCCGCTTGTCGAAGCTGTCCCAGACCTCGTTCCAGCTGCCGCGGGTCGCGCCCTTCGAATATTCGGTCGCGCGCTGCTCAAAGAAATTGGCGTGCTCGACGCCGTTCAGCAGCGGCGTGAGCCACGGCAGCGGGTGCTCGTCGATCATGTAGATCGGCTTCATGCCCAGCTGCCCCATCCGCCAGTCGGCGATGTAGCGGATGTACTTCTTGATCTCCTTGGGCGTCATGCCGTTGACCGGACCCATCTCGAACGCGAGGTCGATGAAATTGTCCTCGAGCCGGATCGTCGTTTGGCACTGGTCGGCAATGTCGTCCTTCACCGCCTTGGTCAGGCACTGGCGCTCCGCGCAAAAGGCGTGGAACAGCTGGATGATGCCTTCGCAGTGCAGGCTCTCGTCGCGCACCGACCACGACACGATCTGTCCCATGCCCTTCATCTTGTTGAAGCGCGGGAAGTTCATCAGCATCGCGAACGACGCGAACAGCTGAACACCCTCGGTGAAGCCACCGAACATCGCCAGCGTGCGCGCAATATCCTCGTCGGTGTCGACGCCGAACTGCTGGAGATAGTCGTGCTTGTCCTTCATCTCGGCATAATCGAGGAAGGCGCCATATTCGCTCTCCGGCATGCCGATGGTGTCGAGCAGGTGGCTGTAGGCCGCGATGTGGATGGTCTCCATGTTGCTGAACGCCGTCAGCATCATCTTGACCTCGGTCGGCTTGAACACGCGACCGTACTTCTCGTGGTAGCAGTCCTGCACCTCGACATCGGCCTGGGTGAAGAAGCGGAAGATCTGCGTCAGCAGGTTGCGCTCGTGATCCGACAGCTTCTGCGCCCAGTCGCGGCAATCCTCGCCCAGCGGCACTTCCTCCGGCAGCCAGTGAACCTGCTGCTGGCGCTTCCAATATTCATAGGCCCAGGGATATTCGAAGGGCTTGTAGGTCTTGCGGGCGTCGAGAAGGGACATGGGTCAGACTCCAGGAACTTGAATAAGGCGGGCGCGGCGCGCGGTCATGGATTGGTGTTCCAGGACCATTGCGCCGACGCGAAAATGGCGAGGACCAGGCCGAGCGCGGCGAGCATCGTCCCGGCGATCCGATAGGCGTAGACGGCACCCTCGCTGCCGGCGGTGCGCAGCCGCAGCAGCAGGACGGCGCCGGTAACGCCTGCGACGAGTGACACGCCGTACATGATCAGCGCCTGCCAGGTCATGCGACCATCCGCTGCGACGTGCGTTGATCCGCCGACACCAACCAAGGAGATACCCCATGGCAGACCTGTCGGCCATCAAGGAACACATGGAAGTGATCGGCGCCGATGGCGTGCATGTCGGTACCGTCGACAAGGTCCAGGGCGATCGCATCAAGCTGACCAAGCAGGACAGTGCCGCAGAGATTGCGGGCGTGGATGCCGGGGAACACAGCGGCCATCACCATTTCATCTCCGTCGGCCTGGTCGCCGATGTCGAGGGTGACAAGGTCCGCCTGTCCGCCAACGCCGATGTCGCGGTCACCTTCGAAGAGGAAGAGGACGGCGATCCCGTCTGATCCGGACGCTGCCGCAGCGGTCCGCATCCGGCGGGCCGGTGCGGCGGTTCCGAACGTGGCAGCGGCTGCGTTCATTGCATCCCCATCGGCCCAAGAGGCGGATCCCGGGCGTCCCCGGAGCAACCGCTCCCGGGACGCCTTGAGCATCAACGGCCCGTTGCGACCCCGCCTTACTGGCAGGCCAGGCACTCGTCATAGTCGGTGGTCTCGCCGATCTCGAACTTCGGCGCGACCGGGGTATTGTCCGCCTCCACGCCGCCGGCAAAGCCCGCGCGCTGGATCGACTTCGACCGCAGATAATAGAGCGACTTGATGCCCAGCTCCCACGCGCGGAAGTGGAGCATCAGCAGGTCCCACTTCTCGACGTCGGCGGGGATGAACAGGTTCAGCGACTGTGCCTGGTCGATGTAAGGCGTGCGGTCCCCGGCCAGTTCGAGCAGCCAGCGCTGGTCGATCTCGAAGCTCGTCTTGAAGCAGGCCTTTTCGTCCGGCGTCAGGAAGTCGAGGTGCTGGACCGAGCCGCCATGCTCGAGGATCGAGTTCCAGACCGCGTCCGAATCCTTCGACTTTTCGCGCAGCAGCTTTTGCAGGTGCGGGTTCTTCACCGCGGTCGAGCCCGACAGCGTCTTGTGCGTGTACATGTTCGCCGGGATCGGCTCGATGCACGCAGAGGTGCCGCCGCAGATGATCGAGATCGACGCCGTCGGCGCGATCGCCATCTTGCAGCTGAACCGTTCCATCACGCCCATGTCGGCGGCGTCCGGGCAGGGCCCGCGCTCGACCGCAAGCTGCATCGACGCCTCGTTCACCTGGGCGTTGATGTGCTTGAAGATCTTGAGGTTCCACGACTTGGCCATGGCGCCTTCGAACGGCAGCCCGCGTGCCTGCAGGAAGCTGTGGAAGCCCATGACGCCAAGGCCGACCGAACGCTCGCGCTCCGCCGAATAGCGCGCGCGCGCCATCTCGTCGGGTGCGTTCTTGATGTAGTCGGTCAGCACATTGTCGAGGAAACGCATCACGTCCTCGATGAAGCGCTTGTCGCCGTTCCACTCGTCCCAGGTTTCCAGGTTGAGGGAGGAGAGGCAGCACACGGCCGTGCGATCGTTGCCGAGATGGTCGGTACCGGTCGGCAGCGTGATTTCCGAGCAGAGGTTCGAGGTCGAAACCTTGAGGCCCAGGTCGCGATGATGCTTGGGCATCGTCGAGTTCACATGGTCGGAGAACACGATGTACGGCTCACCGGTCGCGAGGCGGACCTCGACCAGCTTCTGGAACAGCGCGCGCGCATCCACGGTCCCGCGAACCGAGCCGTCCTTCGGGCTCTTGAGCTCCCACTCGGCACCGGCGCGCACCGCTTCCATGAAGGCGTCGGGGATCAGCACGCCATGGTGCAGGTTCAGCGCCTTGCGGTTGAAGTCGCCCGAGGTCTTGCGGATCTCCAGGAACTCCTCGATCTCCGGGTGGGAGATGTCGAGGTAGCAGGCCGCCGACCCACGGCGCAGCGAACCCTGCGAGATCGCAAGCGTCAGCGAATCCATCACGCGGACGAACGGGATGATGCCGCTGGTCTTGCCGTTCAGGCCGACCGGCTCGCCGATGCCGCGGACGTTGCCCCAATAGGTGCCGATGCCGCCGCCGCGCGATGCCAGCCAGACATTCTCGTTCCACGTCTCGACGATGCCTTCCAGGCTGTCGGGGACCGAGTTCAGATAGCAGGAGATCGGCAGGCCGCGGCCGGTGCCGCCATTGGAAAGCACGGGCGTCGCCGGCATGAACCACAGGCGCGAGATATAGTCGTAGATGCGCTGGGCATGGTCGCCATCGTCCGCATAGGCGGAGGCGACGCGCACGAACATGTCCTGGAACGACTCGCCCGGCAGCAGGTACCGGTCGGTCAGGGTCTCCTTGCCGAATTCGGTCAGCAGTGCGTCGCGCGAATGGTCGACCACGACCGGGTAGGGGCGGGCGATCGAGCGGCTGTCGCGAGCGGCGGCCGGCGCGGCGGCATCGAGCGTGCTCGTGCTATCCTCTGCGCGATTGTCCTGGCTGTCCCTGAAGTCCATGCTGCCCTCGTTCCGTTGTCTGTCGGGGTCCAGTCGGACCCGGTGTAGCGTCGCCGAACACGGCCGCAATCAGCCTCGATGAGCCGTCTGCACCGTTCAAAAACGCGGCTTTTCCGCCGCATTCCGTTCAAAATGGGAGCGTCCGCTGGATACCAGCGATAGCGCCGCGTCCCCTGCGCCACCACAAGCACTAGTGTTCCTACAATCCGTGACCGCTGACAAGCCGGGTCGTCGCGGTGAACATGGCGTTCATCGTCCGGCGGGGCCCGCGACGCGTGGAAATACCTAGGCTGCAAGCGAAAATCGCCGTTTCAAAAATTTTCTTTGGGACCGTTCGCGCGTCGAAGCGCGGCGGAGGCAAAGGGTTGGCGACGTGCTTGCAAGCGCGCCCGCCCGCCCCCAAGCTGCATCCCTGGCAGGGGGGAATCACAAGATGCGCGCACGACCTGGAATGCTGGGGCTCATGCTCCTGGCGGCGGCATCCATGCCTGCCTCCGCGCAGTCGCAAACCCTGCCCGCAGTCGAGGAACTCTCCCTCTCCGACGCGGCGGCGGCGCTTGCCGCCGGCGCCAGCAGCGAGGCGCTGACTCGCGCCTATCTCGCGCGAATCGAGGCGCTCGATCGCAAGGGGCCGACGCTGCGGAGCGTGATCGCCGTCAATCCGGATGCCGTGGCGCAGGCGCGCGCGCTCGACGCCGAACGGCGCGCCGGCCGAACCCGCGGGCCGCTGCACGGCGTGCCGGTGCTCATCAAGGACAATATCGAGACTCGGGAACTGCCGACCACCGCGGGCAGCCTCGCGCTGCGCGACAATCGCACCGGGCGTGACGCGCCGGTGGTGGCACGACTGCGCGCTGCGGGTGCCGTGATCCTGGGCAAGACCAACCTGTCGGAATGGGCGAACATCCGGTCGTCGAGTTCGATGAGCGGCTGGAGCGCGGCCGGCGGTCTGGTACGCAACCCATACGCGCTCGATCGCACCGCCTGCGGATCCTCAAGCGGGAGCGGCGCGGCGGCTGCTGCGAGTCTGGCCGCGGCGGCGGTGGGGACGGAGACGGACGGTTCGGTGGTCTGTCCCGCTGCCATGAACGGGCTGGTCGGGCTGAAGCCCACCATCGGTCTCGTCAGCCGCACCTATATCGTGCCGATCAGCCACAGCCAGGATACCGCCGGCCCGATGGCGCGCAGCGTCCGCGACGCAGCGCTGCTGTTCTCTGCGATGGTCGGCAGCGACCCGGCCGACCCGGTCACCCGCGACGCCGACCGGCACCGTACCGACTATGCCGCCGCACTCTCGCCGGATGCGCTTAAGGGGGTTCGCGTCGGCGTGCTCCGGCCCGAAATGTCGGCCCCGCTCGCCAGCCGCTATGATGCCGCACTGGCGGTGTTGCGCGCCGCCGGAGCGGAACTGGTCGACGTGACGCAGCCGAAGCTGGAGGGGCTGGGCGAAGCCGAGTTCCTGGTGCTGAAGGCGGAGCTCAAGGCGGATCTAAACGCCTATCTCGCGACCACGCCGCCTTCGGTGAAGACCCGGACGCTGGCCGAGGTGATCGCCTTCAACGCAGTCCATGCCGATACGGAAATGCGCTTCTTCGGACAGGAGACGTTCGAGGCGGCGCAGAAGATGCCGGGCCTTGAGGATGCCTCGTACAAACAGGCACGCGCGAAGGCGCTGCGGCTGGCGGGTGCTGAAGGAATCGATGCCATGCTCGGCCAGGCCAGGGTGCAGCTGCTGGTGTCGCCCACCTATGGCATGCCGTGGCTGTCGGATCCGGTCCTGGGCGATCATTTCGTGCCGCCCTCCGCCAGCCAGCTTCCGGCCGTTGCCGGCACCCCGCACCTGACGGTGCCGATGGGGTTGGTACAAGGGTTGCCGGCCGGGCTGTCCTTCATGGGTCCGAAGTACAGCGAGGCATTGCTGCTGGGCGCCGGATACGCGTTCGAGCAGCGCGGGAAAATGCGGGTGAGGCCGGGCTATGCCGCGAGCGTAGCTACCGACGGCGGGCTGGAGGCGGTGCGCGCCAACTAGGGGTTCGTTGCTGCCCAGCTATAGCCGGGCGCGGTCACCGGCAGCGCAGTTCCAGGCTGCGCTGCCAGACCAGTACCAGCGGCACCGCGCCGAGTTCGACGCACAGGCCGGCGAGATGGCCGGGGGAGGGCGCGCCCAGCGCGATCAGCGACCACAGCCGTGCCAGGCCGCCGATCACCACCATCATGCCCAGCAGCCGCAAGCGTGCGCCCTTCCGCTCGATGTCCGGCACGCAGCTGGCAAAGCCCAGCGCCATTCCGAGGAAAATGCCCGAGAGGTAGCGGAAGTGGCTGTCGAGGTCGGTCCGCACCGGCGCCTGTGCCAGCCACTCGGCGCCTCGCACGATGCCCATGGTCGCGGTTGAGAGCGGGATCAGGCACAGCAGCGCCACGACCGCCTGCAACAGACGGCGTTCGGTGGCGACGGTCAGGGCTTTTGCGGTTCTAGGAGTTCGGAGCGGACGCGGATCGCCCGGACCGACATGTGGATCTCGATCAGGAAGCAGAGAAGCCCGCCGGTCAGCAGCAGCATCGATACGATGAACGTGACCGCGATGACCTGGCCGATCTGGAAATTGCCCAGTTCCGCCACGAACAACATCGCAACCACGAGACAGATCGCAACCGCGGCCATCACGACCAGATAGACCGCATTGTTGATCATCCCGATCCGGCCGTCGATCAGGCGAAGCTCCTCAATGTGGCGCTCCCGCTCCGGCCCGATCGAGCGCAGGTGCAATGCCTCAAGCTGGCGCGACCGATCGACGATGCGGGCAAGTCGGCCCACCATCACGTTCAGGATGGCGCCGAGGCCGGCGAGCAAGAACACCGGCGCGAGGGCCGCCTGGATGGTTTCTGCGACGGTGTGGAGGATCGGGGAAAATGGCACGCGGCGATTATTCGCTGGCGGGCATGGCTGCGCAAGCGAAATGGTGGCGGAAAGCCCCGGCAGTTCGCCGGAGCGTTTGCCTCGCGCCGGTACAGATCAGATCACGTCCATCTTGCTGTTGTAATGGTGCCAGGCGAAGATAGCCGCGGCGCCGCGGTGCGGGCGCCAGCGTTCGGCCAGGGTGCGGACCAGTTTCTCGGCCGGACGCTCCGCGTGGCCAAGGATGCGGCCCACTTCGATCTGCACGGCCAGGTCGCCTGCCGGCCAGATGTCCGGGCGCCCTTCCGCGAACAGCAGGTAGATTTCGGCAGACCAGCGGCCGATGCCCTTGATGTGGACGAGGGCCGCGATCGCCGCCTCGTCGTCCTGGGGAAGCGCTGCAAGGTCCAGCCGGCCGCTCGCTACTTCCTCTGCAAGGCTGCGGGCGTAGCCGATCTTCTGCCGCGAAAGGCCGGCGGCGCGGAGCAGCTCGTCGCTCGCGCCCGCGAGCCGGGTAGGGTCATCGGCCTCGCCCAATGCCTCCTCCAGCCGTCGCCAGACCGCGGCTGCTGCATGCACGCTGACCTGCTGGCTGACGATCGTGCGCAACAGGGTGGCATAGCCGGGCGCGCGGATACGCGGCTCTGGATAGCCGATGCGGGCGATCGCCGCTGCAAACGCCGGCTCGATCTCTGCCAGCGCGTCGAGCGAATGGCGCAGCTGCTCCGTGGTCAGGCCCATGGTCGCGCGCCTTGAATTTGCCGGCCGCCGCCGCCAATGCCATCCGAGTTGTTCTGGAGAAATTGCATGCCCACGCTTACCGTCACTACGCGCGAAGGAGAAGAACGCAGCGTCCCCGCAGAAGTGGGCCTGAGCGTGATGGAAGTGATCCGCGACGCGGGCTTCGATGAATTGCTGGCGCTGTGCGGCGGCTGCTGCAGCTGCGCGACCTGCCACGTCCATGTCGACGAGGAATTCCTGCCGCTGCTGCCCGCGATGAGCGAGGACGAGAACGAGTTGCTCGACAGCACGTCCGACCGCGACGAACGCTCGCGCCTGTCGTGCCAGATCCAGTTCACGCCCGCGCTCGACGGCCTGCGCGTGACGATCGCCGCCGAGGACTGAGGCTAGGGCCGCAGTCCCGCGACGATCCGGCGGGCCAGACCCGGCCCTTCGAACACCAGCGCGGAGTACAGCTGGACGAGGCTCGCGCCCGCATCGAGCCGGCGCTGGGCCTCGTCCGCCGAGCCGATGCCGCCGACCGATACCAGCGGCAGCTGGCCACCAGTGATCTCGCGTGCTTCGATAAGCTTGGCACGGGCGCGTTCGGCAAGCGGCGCCCCCGACAGGCCCCCGGCCTCCCCGGCGTTCTTCGAGCGCAGGGTCACGGGGCGCGAGATGGTGGTGTTGGAGACGACCAGCGCGTCGATGCCGCCGTCGATGGCAGCGCGGGCGGCGACTTCCAACCCGGCACGATCGAGGTCCGGTGCGACCTTCAGGAACAGCGGCACGCGCTTGCCGCCGGTGTGGCGCGCGGCATCGCAGGCGGCGATCAGTTCACCGAGCGCGGGCTGGGCCTGAAGGTTGCGCAGCCCCGGCGTGTTGGGGGAACTGATGTTGATCGTCAGGTAGTCGGCATGCGGCGCCGCCCGGGTGATGCCGGTGACATAGTCGGCAATCGCGCTGTCGCCGGCGACCGATTCCTTGTTGGCTCCGACGTTGATGCCCAGCACGCCCTTGCGCTCGGGCAGCCGCGCGATCCGTTCGAGCGCAGCATCGAGCCCGCCGTTGTTGAACCCCATCCGGTTGATGACCGCGCGATCCTCGGTCAGCCGGAACAGGCGGGGCTGCGGATTGCCGGGCTGCGGCCGCGGCGTCAGTGTGCCGACCTCCACCGATCCGAAGCCGAGCGCAAAGAAACCGGCGACCGCCTCGGCATCCTTGTCCACCCCGGCCGCAAGCCCGACCGGGTTGGGGAAGCGGATGCCGGCCACGGTTACCGGCCGCTCCGGCGTGGCGGCGGCGAGCGGCGTTCCGGCAGCGCCCCAGGCGGCAAGCATGCGAATGGTCAGGCGGTGCGCACGCTCGGCATCGAGCGTGAACAGCAAGGGATGGTAGAAGCGCATCGGGCGGCTATGGCAGCGGCGGGGAAGGGGGTCAAAGCCCCTCGCGCAGCCACTTCGGCGGCCCCGGCGATCACGGTGATCGGAACAATCAGCCATTTGCGGCTTCGCAGCTGCGAAATGCGGTTGACCCGGCGTGCTCGCGCTCCCATCTGCAATTCAGACCGGAATGATCCGATTGGAGCTCATGCGCCTTTCCAGCCTCGCCGATTACGCTGTCGTGATGATGAGCGCGACTGCGCGCCACTGCGGTGGCGTGGCGCGGCTCAATGCGACGCGCCTGGCTGAGGACACCGGGCTGCCGCTGCCCACCGTCCAGAAGCTGGTGAGCCGTTTGTCGGCCGCCGGGTTAATCGAGACGGGGCGCGGCGCGGCCGGCGGTTTCCGGCTGGCGCGCCCGGCCGCGGCGATTTCGCTTGCCGACATTGTCGAGGCGGTGGAAGGGCCGATCGCGCTCACCACCTGCGTCGACGCCGAGCGCCACGATTGCGCGGTGGAGGGCAGCTGCCGGGTCCGCCCGCACTGGGGCGGCGTCAATGAACTGGTCCGCGGTGCGCTGGCGTCCGTCAGCCTGGCGACGATCTCTTCTTCCTACCCCGTTGACGGCAAGCCTGCCGGACGGACTCTTTCTCAACTGGACCCTGGCCTTAGCCCGGGTGCCGGAGTGCACGCATAATGGCTACCAAGAACGCAGAGGCGCTCGCCGCCGCGAACAAGAAGTACGAGTGGGGCTTCTCCTCGGACATCGAGCAGGACTTCGCTCCCAAGGGGCTGACCGAGGACACGGTTCGCTACATCAGCGCGAAAAAGGCAGAGCCCGAGTGGATGCTCGACTGGCGGCTGAAGGCGTTTCGCCTATGGCAGACGATGGAAGCGCCCGATTGGTCGAAGCTGAACGTCCCGCCGATCGACTATCAGGACGCCTATTATTACGCCGAGCCCAAGGCGAAGCCGAAGCTCGGCAGCCTGGACGAGGTCGATCCCGAGATCCTGCGCGTCTATGAAAAGCTCGGCATCCCGATCGAGGAGCAGAAGATGCTCGCCGGGGTCGAGGGCGCGCGCAAGGTCGCGGTCGACGCGGTGTTCGACAGCGTCTCGGTCGCCACCACCTTCCGCAAGGAGCTGGAGGCCGCCGGCGTCATCTTCCGCTCGATCTCCGAAGCGATCCGGGAATATCCCGAGCTCGTCAGGAAGTGGCTCGGCAAGGTCGTGCCGCAGCGTGACAATTATTTCGCGACGCTCAACTCCGCGGTCTTTTCCGACGGCACCTTCGTCTACATTCCGGAGGGCGTCCGCTGCCCGATGGAGCTGTCGACCTATTTCCGCATCAACGCGGAGAACACCGGCCAGTTCGAGCGTACCCTGATCGTCGCCGACAAGGGCTCCTATGTCAGCTACCTCGAGGGCTGCACCGCGCCGATGCGCGACGAGAACCAGCTGCACGCGGCAGTGGTCGAACTGGTCGCGCTCGACGATGCCGAGATCAAATATTCGACCGTCCAGAACTGGTATCCGGGCGACGAGAACGGCGTCGGTGGCATCTATAATTTCGTCACCAAGCGCGCGCTCTGCCAGGGCAAGAATTCCAAGGTGTCGTGGACGCAGGTCGAGACCGGCTCTGCCATCACCTGGAAATACCCCAGCTGCGTGCTGGCGGGCGAGAACAGCGTCGGCGAATTCTATTCGGTCGCCGTCACCAACAACCGCCAGCAGGCCGACACCGGCACCAAGATGATCCACCTGGGCAAGGGGTCGCGCTCGACCATCGTGTCGAAGGGGATTTCGGCCGGCCGGTCGGACAACACCTATCGCGGGCTGGTCCGCGTCGGCCCGACCGCAGAGAACGTCCGCAACTTCACCCAGTGCGACAGCCTGCTGCTGGGCGACCAGTGCGGCGCCCATACGGTGCCGTACATCGAAGTGCGCAACCCTTCGGCCCAGATCGAGCATGAGGCGACGACCTCGAAGATCAGCGAGGACCAGCTGTTCTACGCAATGCAGCGCGGGCTCGACCAGGAAGCGGCGGTCGCGCTGATCGTCAACGGCTTTGCCCGCGAAGTGCTGCAGCAGCTGCCGATGGAGTTCGCGGTCGAGGCGCAGAAGCTGCTCGGGATTTCGCTCGAAGGCTCGGTCGGCTGATCGGCGCAGGGCGCTTGGTACTAGGGGGCGGCGCGCGCTGCCCGGACAATGAAAGTTCTGGAAGTCATCCATGCTGAAGATTGAAAACCTCCACGCCGAGATCGACGGCAAGCCGATCCTCAAGGGCCTGTCGCTGACGGTGAACGCGGGCGAAGTGCACGCGATCATGGGGCCGAACGGCGCCGGCAAGTCCACGCTGGGCTATGTGCTGGGCGGGCGCCCGGGCTATGAAGTGACCGAGGGTTCGGTGACCTTTGCGGGCGAGGATCTGCTGGAGATGGACCCGGATGCGCGCGCCGCAGCGGGCCTGTTCCTGGGCTTCCAATATCCGGTCGAGATCCCCGGCGTCTCCAATGTCCAGTTCCTGCGCGAGGCGCTGAATGCGCAGCGCAAGGCGCGCGACGAAAAGCCGCTGTCCGGCGGCGAGTTCCTGAAGCTCGCCCGCGCGCAGGCCGATGCGCTGGCGATGGACGCAGAGATGCTCAAGCGTCCGGTCAACGTCGGTTTTTCGGGCGGTGAGAAGAAGCGCAACGAGATGGTGCAGATGGGGATCCTCGATCCCCGGCTCGCGATCCTGGACGAGACCGACTCCGGGCTCGACATCGACGCGCTACGGATCGTCGGCGACGGCATCAACCGGATCATGCGTGCGCCCGACAAGGCGGTGATCCTCATCACCCATTACCAGCGGCTCCTCGATTACGTGAAGCCGGACGTGGTCCATGTCCTCGCCGACGGCCGGATCGTCCGCAGCGGCGGCGCCGAACTCGCGCACGAGCTGGAGCGCGAGGGCTACGCGCAGGTGGCCGCGTGAGCACGCTCGAACTTCCCTCGCCCAAGTCGGAGCGGTGGCGCTGGTCGGACCTGCCGGCGCTGCAGCGTGCGGCCGAAAGCCCGCGCGGCGCTGCGCCCGGCCTGGAAGCCGCGCTGCTGCCGATCGCCGGCCCGCGGCTGGTGTTCGTCGACGGCGTCTATGACGCTGCCCGCAGCGCGCCCGGCCCCGTCACCGTCGGCAGCCGCGCCTGGTCCAGCGAGCACCCGCTTGGCCGCTTCGTGCCCGGCGAAGGCTGGGCATTGGAGCTCGGCCAGGAAGCGGTGAGCGATCCGATCCAGATCGTCCATCTCGGCTCGGGCGGCGGCAATCACCTGCGCGGCTCGATCGTACTGGCGGCCGATGCCGCCGCCTCCGTGGTCGAGACGTTCGTCGGCAGCGGCTGGGCCAATCGCCAGACCCGCATCGAGCTTTCGCGCGGTGCGCGGCTGATGCGGTCGGTGCGGCTGATCCAGACGGAGGGCTTCGTCTCGATCCGTGACGAGGTCGATGTCGGCCAGGCGGCAAGCTATGCCGCGACCTTCCTGGGTGCGGGCGGCATGGGGAGCCGCATCGACGGCGAACTCGTCGTGAGCGGCACCGATGCCTATGCCGAAATGGGCGGCGCGCTGCTGACCCGCGGCGACCAGCGCCAAGAATGCGCGGTCACCGTGCGCCATGCGGCCGAGCGCGGCACCAGCCACCAGACCTGGCGCGCGGTTGCGGCCGACCAGTCGGCAGCGAGCCTCGCCGCGCGGGTCGATGTGGCGCGCGGCGCGCAGAAGACCGACGGCGAGCAGTCGCTGCGCGGCATCCTGCTCCAGCGCACGGCCACCGTGAACCTCAAGCCCGAGCTGGAGATCTTCGCCGACGACGTGAAATGCGCGCACGGGGCCACCGTGGGCGAGCTCGACAATCGTGCGCTCTTCTACCTCGAGAGCCGCGGCGTGCCGCGCGCCCGTGCCAAGGCGCTGCTGACCCGTGCCTTCGTCGCGGACTCGCTCGATCGCATCGGGCAGGAAGCGGTGCGCGAGGCGTTCGTGGCGGACGCCGATCGCTGGTTGGAAGCGGCGCTGTGAGCGTGCGCGCCGACACCCGTCCGCTCGACCTGCTCGCAGACTTTCCGGCGATTCCGGAAGGCTGGGCCTATCTCGACACCGCCGCCACCGCGCAGAAGCCGCGGCCGGTGCTGGACGCGATCGCGCGCGGCTATGGCGAGACCTACGCCACTGTCCATCGGGGGGTCTATCAGCGGTCCGCCGACATGACGCTGGCGTTCGAGGCCGCGCGACGGCGGGTGGCGGCGTTCATCGGTGCAGGCTCTGCCGACGAGATCGTCTTCACGCGCGGCGCGACCGAGGGCATCAACCTGGTCGCGCAATGCTGGGCCGGGACGCAGCTGAAGGCGGGCGACCGCATCCTCCTGTCGATGCTGGAGCATCACAGCAACATCGTGCCGTGGCAGATGGTCGCGGAGCGCGTGGGTGCCGCGATCGACGTGGTGCCGCTCACGGTCGATGGCCGCGTCGATCTCGACGCGATGGAACGGATGCTGCGGCCGGAGCACAAGCTGGTCGCACTGGCGCATGTGTCGAACGTGCTGGGTTCGGTCCTCGACGTGCAGCGCGCGACCGCGCTGGCGCATGGCGTGGGCGCGAAGATCCTGATCGACGGGTGCCAGGCGGTCGCACGGCTGCCGGTCGACGTTCGCGCACTCGGCTGCGACTTCTACGTCTTCTCTGGCCACAAGCTTTACGGCCCGACCGGCATCGGCGTGCTGTGGGGCAGGGGCGAGCTGCTGGAGGCGATGCCCCCCTACCAGGGCGGCGGTTCGATGATCGATCGGGTGACGTTCGAGCGCACCACCTATGCGCCGCCGCCGGGCCGGTTCGAGGCGGGGACCCCGCACATCGTCGGCGTGCTGGGGCTGCATGCCGCGATCGACTATGTCTCGGCAATTGGCCTCGATGCGATCCACGCGCACGAGACGGCGCTGGTCGCCGCCACGCGCGAAGGGCTGGGGCGGCTCAACTCCGTCACGCTGTTCGGGCCGGAAGATTCCGCCGGCATTGTCAGCTTCGCGATCGAGGGGGTGCATCCGCACGACATCGGCACCATCTTGGATGAGGAACGCGTGGCGATCCGCGCCGGCCACCATTGCGCACAGCCGCTGATGGATCGGCTCGGCGTGCCGGCCACTGCGCGGGCAAGCTTTGGCGTCTATAATTCCCGGGCCGATGTGGATGCGCTGGTACGTGGCCTGGAACGAGTAAGCAGGATCTTCGGCTAATGGACGAGACACGCAAGATCGCGGTGGAAGAAGTCGACACGGTGGCAGCGCCGCCCAAGGCGCGCGTGGACGAGCTTGTCGAAGCCCCCGCCGCAGCAGAGCCGCGCCGCCGCGACTATCTGGAAGGCTTCCTCGCGCAAAAGCCGCAGGCGACCTCTCCGGGGGAGCCGGGGGGCGAGATCTACGACGGCGTAATCGAGGCGCTGAAGGAAATCTTTGACCCCGAAATCCCGGTCAACATCTATGACCTGGGGCTCATCTATGGCGTCGATGTCACCGGCGACGGCCATGTCGCCGTCACCATGACGCTGACGACCCCGCATTGCCCGGTCGCGGAGTCGATGCCGGCCGAGGTGGAGCTGCGCGTCGGCGCGGTGCCAGGCGTCGGTACGGCCGAGGTGAACCTGATCTGGGATCCGCCCTGGGACCCGCAGAAGATGTCCGACGAGGCGAAGCTCGAACTGGGCATGTTGTAAGCAAGGAAACAGACGTGGCCACCACCCTCCGCCCCCGTCCCGCCGCACTCGTGCTGACCCCGTCGGCCGAGCAGCGCATCGCTGACCTGATGGCCAAGGCGCCGGAGGGTGCGATCGGCGTCAAGCTGTCGACGCCGCGCCGCGGCTGCTCGGGCCTCGCCTATTCCGTCGATTACGTGACCGAGGCCAAGCCCTTCGACGAACGCATCGATACGGCGAGCGGGACGCTGTTCGTGGACGGCGGGTCGATTCTTTACCTCATCGGTTCGACGATGGACTGGGTCGAGGACGATTTCACCGCCGGCTTCGTGTTCAACAACCCCAATGCCAAGGGTGCTTGCGGCTGCGGAGAGAGCTTCACCGTCTGATCGGGGCGATCACTTTCTTGGGGCTACCGGCGGGGAGGCGCTGACCTTCCCAACCCAGAACACCCCGTCTATCCCTGGAGCCAGCTCTGACCCCGGCAGCGGCCCCAACGCGATGAAGGGTGGCCGTTCCAGGTCGGCATCCCGGGGAGCGGGGAAGGCGCCACAGGTGACATCCGGCGGTGCAACGGGTGCAGAGGAAGGTGGCGTCACGCCGCTTCTCGCCTGGCAGCTCCAGGTCGAGCCTCCTGCGGTCATCATCTCCAGCGCGACGATGGTCTCCGGCGGCGCGAGATGCATCGCCATCGGTCGTAATAACCCTCCGGGATAGGGTACCGGGCGCTTGTGGGCATGCGCACCACCGACCAGGACGAGAACGCGATCGTACGGACGTGCATCTGCGGCGATGCGGATATTCTCGGCCTGCGCCGCTTCGTGCGGGTCTTGCCCGGGCAGATCGGCGAACCGACGGCGCTGCGCGTCGTCCTTTGCGCCGTTGAATGCGACGATATCGATTCGATGAGTCTGCTGAGCGAGCGCATGAAGGCGTAGGAGCATCGCCAGCATCGCCTCGCTGTCCTTGCCATCATTCGCCCCGGCCCAGCCGATCTGCTGCAGCGCAGCGGGGAACTGCGCGACCGGAAGCCTCCAAACCTTTTGCAGGGCTGGGTTGCCCTCTGGGGAAAGTTCAAGGGCCACCAGGATTCGCTCGCCCTTCGTGGCCAGTGCACACGCAACGTCCCCGAAAAAGGCGGGGGTCTGCTCCGTTCCGTGCATTTCCCCGAAGATGACGAAGCGGGGCTTGCGCGCGGCTATGGCATCCCAGCCCGGTGGCAATGGACATGCCTCTGAGGCGGCCGCACTTTGTGACGGGGCCCCGCCAGCCCAGGCGGGCGCGGCGGCGACCTGTACGGCGAGGCAGAGAAGTGCGGCCAGACTGTTCTTCATCGAACTGCTCCTCTGTCGAGTCGAAGCAGGACGATATCAGCCCATCTTAGTTGAACGCTCAATAATTTGGCCGACGCTGATGAGTTCGGCAAGTAATGGCTGGAGGAATACGCGCACTTCCTGTGGTTCCAGCTCCCCAATAGCGGAGGGGTTTAAGCGGGCGTTTACGTCACCCGCTTCGCGCCTAGAGCGGTTTTCGAGCGAGCTGAATCGAGAGGGATTCACATGGCCGTGGTTTTCTGATTCACGATCCCTGCCGGCAAGGGAGGCCGGGATGGATGGGTCGAGCCTTGTCGCGTGATCTGCGGGACCGTGTGGTCGCCGCCGTTGAAGGTGGGGTGTCGTGCCGGCGGGCGGCCGAGCGGTTCGG
>NZ_JASNVZ010000026.1:0-53314 GCF_049311085.1 Sphingomonas sp. 3-13AW
GAGGGGCGCCAAACAACAATCAAGCGTGGGGTGGCGGGCAGGTGCGCCCCGGCCCCCAGATGGCGGGCACGCCAAAGGACTCGTATATCGCTTGGGCGCTCTCGTTCGACCGGTCTGCCGGCTACACTTTCCGTGCCCTCGGCGGTGGTCACACCATTGCGTCGCCGGAAGATGCAGCCGTTTGGATTGACTACCAGAAGTCGGTTGGCGCCCGGCATGTGTTCGGTGCGGTGGGCTACACCTCGCAGACTGTCATCGGCGAAATAGCGATGGCCGGCATCTACAAGAACGTCACCAAGACAGCAGCCGAGATGGATGTCCTGATCGCGTCGCTCAAGAGCCGCATGACGTTGCGCGGGATCACTGCCCTCTGAGGTAAGCCCCTCCGCGGCCCACCTGCGCGAGGGCCGCGGCCCACCATCAAAGGAGAACTGGCGATGCTCACCTGGGCAGGACTGCGCGCGTGAGTGCCGCCGATGTGGCGCCTCGGGCGCCGGCGTGGAAAGATATGCTGATGCTCGCCTGCGCCGTGATCGGCCCGGCCGCCGTCGTCGGCGGGGCGCTCCGGAGCGACGGTGGCCGCGACAAGCAGATCGATGACAACACCCGACGCATCGAGGCGCTCGAGGCAAAGGATCTCGCGAAGAGCGACATCCTGCAGAAGATCGACGGGCGCACGATCCGGATCGAGACGAAACTCGAGATGATGGTGCCCGCCAAGGAGGCTGTGCGATGATGGATCCTGCCGTCCTGCTGATCGTCGCGGGTTCTGTGCTGCAGGCGATCGCCCCGGCGCGGCGGCTCGCCACGCGCCTCGGATCCGGGCGGCTCGATTGGTTCGTCGTGACGCGCAACCCGCGCCTCGGATCCTCGATCCCAGCCCTGAAGCTGGACGCGCGGGGCTGACCGCCGGCGGCCGGCAGCCGCCATCACTGGAGAGACCGATGACAACCTTCGACTGGCGCCAGGTGCGGCGCTGGTGGTCCGTGCGCGTGTCCGCGCTCGGGGCGCTGCTGTTCGCGCTGCTGACCGCTTTTCCGGACCAGGCGCTCGCGCTCTGGATGGATCTGCCCGCCGGGATCCGCGCGTGGATCCCCGACAATATCGAGCGCGCGATCGGCGCGGCGTTGTTCGCCGCCGTCCTGGTCGCCCGCCTCATTCCCCAGGAGGAAGACGATGGCGAGTAAGAGCACCACGAAGAAGGGTGGCCTGGTCGCGATCGTCGGCGCGATCGCGGCATCTCTGCTCCTGACCAGCGTTCCGGCCGACGAAAGCGGCCGCAAGGTCGAGGTCACCGTCTCGCCGGCCGGCGACGCCACCGTGCGGCACGTCAGCGGGCCGCAGTACCTGAAGGCGTATCGCGATATCGCCGGCATCGCGACGGCCTGCGACGGCATCACGCGCGGCGTGAAGATGGGCCAGGTCTACACCGAGGCGCAGTGCGCGCAGCTGCTCGAGCAGGAGCTGGTCGCCCATGCCCTGGACGTTCAGGCATGCGTGCCGCAGCTGTGGCAGCCCGGGCGCGATCGCCAGCGCGCGGCCGCGATCTCGCTGGCCTACAACATCGGCACCAGCGGCTTCTGCGGATCCACGGCAGCCAAGCGGTTCCGCGCCGGCCGAACCCGGGAAGCGTGCGACGCCTTCCTCCTGTGGAACAAGGCCGGCCGGCCGCTGAAGGTGGTGCGCGGGCTGTCCGCCCGCCGCGAGCGCGAGCGCGCGCTCTGCCTGCAGGGTGTCGCATGATCGAGACGATCGCGAAGCTCGCGGTTCGCGCCGGCGTGCCCACCCGGGCGGCGAAGGCGGCCGCATGGTTGCTGGTGATGCTGGCGATCGCCGGCGCCACCGCGGCCGCGATCGCGTGGATCTACGGCAGCGGTCGCGGCGCTGGCGCCGACCAGGTGCGCGCCGCCGGCGTCGAGAAACACGACCAGGTCCGCGCCGAAGCCCGGCAGGACGAGCGCACCGCCGTCGACGTCGCCCGCGCCATCGATGCGCGCACCGCGCGCGCCGAAGCGCTCACCGATGCCCAGCTCCAAACCACGATCGAGGATCTCCGCAATGCGCTCGACACCGTCCCGCCTGCGCCTGGTAGCGCTGCTTTGCCTGCCGCTCCTGCCGACGGCCTGCGCGACACCCTCAACGCGGCCATCGATCGAGCGAACCGAGCGGGCGAGGATCCCCGCGCAGTCCGCTGATCTGACCAGGACGGAAACGCTGAAGCCCCTTTCGGCCACCCCGACGGGCGAGCTGATGACGATCGACAAGGGGATCCTGGCCGAGCTGGTCGAGCGCTTCGCCGAGGCCGTGGCCGCCGTGTCCAGGCTCAACGCTCGAATCGTCGCCGGCCGTACCGAGCGCCGGTGCATTGAGGCGATCTGGCAAACCGGCGTTGCGCCGGCGGATTGCCCCCGCGAGTAGCACCTCGACCGCTCATCCTGTGCGTGCCATAGGGCCGCTGCCGCTCCGGACTTAGCCGGAAGGAGTGGTCCGCGCGCGCGCGGCTCCAGGTTGACCGGTTCGCCGGGTGGCCTGCGAAATAGAAGACCTTCGGGGAATACGCGGGGCGCAGCCGCCTGGACTGCGCGGCTAACCACCCGGTACCAGGTGGTAGCGCGCAAGGCGCCGCCAGCGTGTTCCCCGAAGCCACCATCCAGTTTGCCAGTTTGCCAGTTTGCGCAATTTCGCAAACTCGACCCATCTCGCGCCGATCGGCGCGGGCACCGCCCCGCATTCGCGGCCGGCGGCCATCATGCGCGCGTAGCCGACGTGCTTCTTCCCTGAAGGACCAAGACTGCATGAACGCGCCCACCGCGATCCGTACCCCTGCGCCCTACATCGGCGGCAAGCGCAACCTGGCCAAGCGCCTGTGCGCCATCATCGATGCCCAGCCGCACCGCACCTATGCGGAGCCGTTCGTCGGCATGGGCGGGATCTTCCTTCGTCGATCGAGCCGGCCGGCGGCCGAGGTGATCAACGACCTGTCCAGCGACGTCGCCAACCTGTTCCGCATCGCCAAGCGGCATTACCAGCCGCTGGTCGACGAGCTGCAGTGGATGCCGGCGTGTCGCGAGGAATTCGAGCGCCTGAAGCGGGTCGACCCGACGACGTTGACCGACATCGAGCGCGCAGCGCGCTTCCTCTATCTGCAGCGCCTGGCGTTTGGCGGGAAGGTGGTCGGCCGCGGGTTCGGTGTGGCCCGGGACGCAGCCACCCGCTTCAATGCGGGCCGCGTCCGCGCGGATCTGGCGCTGCTGCACACTCGCCTCGAGCGCGTTGTCGTCGAGCAGCTGCCCTATGCGGATCTGATCCGTCGCTACGATGGCGCCGGCACGCTGTTCTACCTCGATCCGCCCTATTGGGGCAGCGAGGGCGACTATGGCGCCGACGCCTTCGGCCGCGACGATTTCGCCCAGCTGGCCGACCAGCTCGCCGGCATCGCCGGCAAGTTCATTCTGTCGATCAACGCCACGGAAGGCAGCCGAGAGGTGTTCGGCCGCTTCAACATCGAGGACGTCGACACGACCTGGACGATCGGCACCGGCAACCGTGCCGGCGCCAAGAAGGTCACAGAGCTGATCGTCCGCAACTTCTGATTGGGGGTATCGGCAGGGGTATCGTGCCCCAGCCGACTACGCCGAAGCCGCGGAAAACCGCGCATCCCGCACGAGCGCGGCGGACAACCTGTCCGCCGTGTTCGCGGCCTCTTCGTGCTTTCGAGTAGGAATCGACATGCTGACAAACGCGACCGTGAAGACCGCGCGCGCCGACGCGCGCCCGTACAAGATGACCGACGGCCAGGGGCTTTTCCTGCACGTCGCCCCGACCGGCACGAAGTCATTCCGCATGAAGTTCCGCATCGGCGGCAAGGAGCAGCTGCTGACGTTCGGCACCTGGCCGGAAGTATCACTGGCCGAGGCGCGCGAGCGCCGCGATCTGGCGCGCGAGCAGCTCGGCCGCGGCGAGGATCCCCGCACCAAGGCGCCAGCCGCGGCCGCGAAGCCGTCGACGTTTGAGGACGCCGGCCGCGCCTGGCACGCGCACCAGCGCCCGACCTGGACCGAGGTCCACGCCGGCGACGTCATGGCCAGCCTCGAGCGCGACGTCTTCCCGGTCATCGGCGCCATGCCGCTGGCGGCGATCACGCCGCCGGTGGTGCTCAACGCGCTGCGCGTCGTGGAATCGCGCGGAGCGCGCGAAACCGCCCGCCGCCTGCGGCAGCGCGTCTCGATGATCTTCGCGTTCGCGCAGTCGGAGGGGTGGTGCGAGCACGACCCGGCCGCGGTGATCGGCCGCGCCATGAAGGCGCCAGGGCGTCGCGGCCAGCAGCCGGCGCTGACCGAGCTGGACGACGTGCGCGCGCTGCTCGCGGAGGTCGACGCGCTTGAAGCCGGGCCCTCGTCCAAGCTCGCGTCTTCGTTCCTGGCGCTGACCGCGGTGCGCTTGGCGGCCGTGCGCGGCGCCCGGTGGGACGAGTTCGAGGATCTTGAGGGCCCGTCGCCGCTGTGGCGCGTGCCAGCGGCACGCATGAAGCTCGCGGCAGCGAAGAAGACCGACGCGCGGCACGACCACCTGGTGCCGCTCAGCCCGGCCGCGGTGGAGATCCTGCGCGCCGCCCGCGCGAATATGCATCCGGGGCATGCAAATATGCATGATCTGGTGTTCCCAGGGCGGTCGGGATCTCGCCCGATCGGCGAGGCGGCGATCGGCGCGCTCTACGCGCGGACCTCATTCGCCGGCCGCCACGTCCCGCACGGCTGGCGGGCGAGCTATTCGACCATCCTCAACGAGCTGTTCCCGGAAGATCAGGGCGCGATCGACCGCGCATTGGCGCATGCGCCGAAGGACAAGGTCGAGGCAGCGTACAACCGGGCCCAGCATCTGCAGCGTCGTCGCGAACTGTTCGATGCGTGGGCGGATCTACTCACTGGATCGGAAGGGCGCCGCTGACGCGCCGCCGGGGGCGGGTGGCACGGTTCGTGCTCCTCCCCCATCGCTGAGCCCGGGGCGGCGCAAGCCGCCACGTTCCGACAGCCGGGTCTTGGCTGTCGGGGGGAGGGGTAGGGCCATTTCGGCCTTGGGGGAGCATCAAACCTGCATGGCTTCGCCTGAGCGAAGCCATTCCTTTCAGGTATCTATCAGATACCCCCGGTTTCATCGCTGGTGGAGGATTCGCCCTTTTGGCTGTCGCGCGCGTCGACGGCTGCGGCAATCCGCCGGAGCGTCTCGCCCAGCAGCGTGTCGCCGTTCCAGGTGAGCGTATGGCGGTCCTGGGCGGATAGGTGCTCGAGCATCGCCTCGAACTGCTCCTTCTCGCGTTTGCGCCGGTCGGCCTCGCATTCGGGTGTGGGCGCCTTGCGGAACAGGCGGCTGAGCCAACCCTGCAGCGGCTTGGGGCACAGCAGGGCGTAGGCGTTGCTCGCCTGCTCTACCTGCTGCCCGCCTGGCTCGGGGTTCTCTACGGGCTTGCTTCGCCGCATCCAGTGGAGGAAGCCGTGCCGCCTAAGGCGCTTCAGCGCCTCATGTACCGCCGAGTAGGCGCGGCCGATCGCGGCGGCGATCGTCCGGATCGCGGGGTCGAGACGGCCGGTGGCATAGTCCACCGACGAGTAGAGGAATTCGAGAACCTCGATCCCCACTTCGCCTAGGTCGCCATTGCGGGTGCCGGGCTCGACCTCCCGGCGCTTTGCCCGGGTGCGGATCTCATACTGCTTGGCTGCCTTGAGCAGCGCGGCCGTCCAGCGCTTACCACCGCGCGCCGTGCCGCCGCCGATCGGCTTCCAGACGCGGTCCTCGACCTGGCCGACCGTATAGCTGTTGCGCCAGACCGGCTGGCCGCTGCGCGGGCTGTCGCCGCGGTTGAAGCGCGCGCGACTCGCGCGATCTGGTGTGATGCCGGCCGCGGCGAAGGCGAAGGCGCCCAGCGGGGCAGGACCGTTTGGGGTAGAAGATGCTCGCGCGGATCCGCGCTGCTGAAAGGTAGAGGCGTGCGACATCGCGTCGGCTCCCGCTTGGGAAGTCGATGGGAGCGAGGGCCGACGGGCGGCACCTCGCGGTCGATGAAGCTGGTGTTCGGGTGAGTCAGCCCTTCCGCGGGAGTTACGCGGTTGCCGATTCGGAGCCCGATTTTCTGCGGTGTGTGACGGCGGAGGAAAGTCGAGTGACCCGTCAAAAGTGACGGAAACGCGTACTGTTCTGTTCGTTCACACCGCAGGGGTCGCTGGTTCAATCCCAGCCGCGCCCACCATATAGTCTCTGCGTTATCCGGTCGTTCCCAGCCTAGCCTGGGGATGCCGGATAGCGAGAGTATCGCGTCGATGACGCGCAGCGCGCAGACGCGTGTGCTCGGAAAATTCCTGAACAAAGATCTCGGACGCAGCCTGACGGGTTCGCAGGGCCTTAGCTGATCTCGTCCGCGTGAAGGATCGTGATGGGGCCGGGGCCCAACTGCTCGGCGTCCACACCTGCGGCAACATGGTACACGCTTCGCACCGTGAATACCCGCACGATGGTGGGATCTACGACGGAAGCGATGCCGATGTCTTCGCCGATCCGGGGGAGGCAAGCAAACTCAGACTCTGCAACCTTGTTGCCCAATGGGCCTGCGTGAATCGAAACCTTCACCATGAATCACTGCGTTCCTGAAACTGGGAATATGCCGACGTTCACCATCATGGCTGCGCGTGCAGGTCCGCGCCCGAACAAGATGGCCCAGTGGCGAAATGTTAGTCTGCGGTCCCTTTCTACCGGAATAACGTCGCTTCGGGATAAGCTTTGGGCGGCTTTTCAAGGTGCTGTTGCTCACAATTGGGACATGGCGACCGATGTCATCGGCCAGGGCGCTTCGCGCCCTACCGCCGCGCGATAACCATCGTCGTAAACAGGGAGCGGCGCGCCGGCCGGACATGCTCCTGATTCCCCTCGCGATTTTGGCGCGGTTCGCCTATGTAGGACGGCATTGGGGGGCGTGTTTTTGCCGAGGTCCCGTCCGTGAGCAAGACCAGTATCGCTCTGACCCGTTTCGGTCTGGGGGCGACACGCGATGCGGTTCCGCCAGCGGATCCACAGGGCTGGCTTGTTGCACAGTTCGACCGTTTCGAGCCCCGACCCGGGCCTATTGCCGGCGTATCGTCCAGTGCCGTGATATCCCGGCAGCTGTTCGAACACGCTACCCGCCAGCGCGAGCTGCGGCGGGCGAACGCGGCCCGGATGGAGGGTGCGGAGCCGGCAACCCCGCAGGCGACGGGGCGCGACCTCTTGCGCGAATTGAACCAGGAAGCTGGGCGGAACGCCCGCGCGGAATATTTCGCGGCGGTAGGTGCGCGCGTGAACAGCGCACTGGAGACGCAGGCTCCTTTCGTAGAGCGGCTGGTGCATTTCTGGGCGAACCATTTCGCGGTCTCTGCCGAGAAGCTGGAGGTGATCGGCCTCGCCGGCAGCCTCGAGTTCGAGGCCATCCGCCCGCACGTCCTCGGCCGCTTCGGCGACATGCTTGCGGCGGTGGAACGTCATCCTGCGATGCTGATCTATCTAGACCAGGCGCTGTCCGTGGGACCGGCCAGCATCGTCGGGCAGCGGATCGCGGCAGAAGGAAAGCGCCGCGTCGGGATCAACGAGAACCTCGCACGCGAAATCCTGGAGCTGCATACGGTCGGAGTGGGGAGCGGCTACACGCAGGCGGACGTGACCGAACTGGCGCGGGCACTGACGGGCTGGTCCGTCAGCGGCATCAGCCGGCGCCCCGGAGCGCGCCTCGATGGTTCCGAAGGTCCGCCGGGCGCCTTCTTCTTTGCGGCGAAGGTGCACGAACCCGGCGACCGGACGGTCCTCGGCAAGCGCTATCCCGAGGGTGGGGAGGCGCAGGCGGCGGCCGTGCTCGCCGACCTGGCCGTCCAGCCCGCGACCGCCGCTTTCCTCGCCACCAAGCTCGCGCGTCATTTCGCCGGCGATGCGCCGCCCAAGCCGATGGTCGAGCGGCTGAAGCGCGCCTATCTTCAATCAGGCGGAAACCTGCCGACCGTGTACCAGGCGATCCTGTCGTCTCCCGAGGCGTGGAATGCCAAGCCCACGAAGTTCAAGACGCCCTGGCAATGGACGATTTCGAGCTATCGTGCGCTGGGGATCCGGAACGTGCAGCCACGATCCGTGGCCGGCCTGCTGGAACAGCTGGGGCAGCCGGTGTGGAAGCCGGGATCGCCCGCCGGCTATGCCGATACGGCCGCCAACTGGGCCGGGCCCGATGCACTGATGCGCCGGGTGGAAGCCGCGGAGCGCTTGGCAGCCCGATCCCCGGGGGTGGACGGACGGATTCTTGCGAAGCGGCTGTTCCCCTCGAGCCTAAGCCCCGCCACCGCCGAGGCACTGGACCGCGCGGAAAGCCCGTCGCAGGCTTTGGCGCTGCTGCTCGTCTCACCCGAAATGATGCGGAGGTAAGCGTTGATCGACCGTCGTACCCTGCTCCACAGCGGCGGCCTGGCAGCGCTGTCGATGGCGGCAGTGCCGAAAATGGCCTTTGCGCGCGCCGAGACCGACCAGCGGTTCATCTTCATTATCCAGCGGGGTGCCGCGGACGGGCTCGGGATCGTGGCGCCAACCGGCGATCCCGCCTACGCCTCCCAGCGTGGCAGCCTTGCAGAGGCGTTCGCGTCGGCGCCGAAGCTCGGGGACACCTTCTCCCTGCACCCGGCGCTCAGGCACACGCTGGGGCTCTATCGCCACGGCGAGGCGCTGTTCGCCCATGCCGTCGCCTCGCCCTATCGCGAGCGATCCCATTTCGACGGCCAGAACGTACTGGAGACGGGGGGCAGCAGGGCGAACCAGCTCAATGACGGCTGGATGAACCGCATGCTCGAACTGGTGCCCTCGGGCGCTGCGAAGGCGGTGGCGGTTTCCACGACCGTGCCCATGGCGCTCCGGGGCCCGAACGAAGTTTCCTCCTATGCGCCATCCGCACTTCCGGGCGCGTCGGACGATCTGCTCCAGCGCGTCACCATGCTGTACGAAGGCGACAGTCAGCTACACGCGCTCTGGAGCAAGGCGCTGGCGACGCGGGAAGTGACGGGCGACCTTGCGGTGAAGGGGCGGCAGGATGCGGCGGCGACCGGTGCTCTCGTGGCCAAGCTGCTCCTGCCGGCGAACGGCGCAAGGATCGCGATGGTGGAGACGGGAGGTTGGGACACCCACTCGCGTCAATCGCCACGGCTGGATGCCAATCTGACGAGCCTCGACGCGATGATCGGCGCCCTGCACGCGGGTCTCCGTCCGGTCTGGCCCCAAACGACCATCCTTGTCGCGACGGAATTCGGCAGGACCGTTGCGGTGAACGGCACGGGCGGCACCGATCACGGCACCGCCGCCTGTGCACTGCTGCTGGGCGGCAGCGTGGCCGGGGGGCGGGTCCTGACGGACTGGCCGGGTCTTGCCTCCGGCCAGCTTTACGAGGGGCGGGACCTGCGCCCGACGATGGA
This sequence comes from Sphingomonas sp. 3-13AW, assembly GCF_049311085.1. Taxonomy (NCBI): domain Bacteria; kingdom Pseudomonadati; phylum Pseudomonadota; class Alphaproteobacteria; order Sphingomonadales; family Sphingomonadaceae; genus Sphingomonas; species Sphingomonas sp. 3-13AW. Next base: position 9,465 of record NZ_JASNVZ010000026.1, read on the forward strand.
ACTGGACGCGCTGATCGCCGGTGCGGTAGCCGGCAGCTTCGGCATCGATCCCGCGCGCGCGGCCTCGGTGTTGTTTCCCGGCGCCACCAAAGGCAGGCGCATCGACGGTCTGGTTCGCGCCTGACGAGAGGGGCAGTTTTGCGCCGGGCCCGGGCGCTCAGCGTGGCGTCAGTTCCACCAGAGCACCGCCGCCACCATCGCGCAGGACCCAGAGCGATCCGTCGGGACCGTCCTCCACCTCTCGGGTGCGGGAGCCGAGGCTGATGCGTGCGACCTCGCGCGCCTGATTGCCTTCCACCCGCACCCGCACGAGACCCTGCTGCACCAGCCCGGCGAGGAGGAAGTCGCCGGTCCATCCGGTAAAGCGGGTGCCGCGATACTGAATCATCCCGCCGGGCGCGATCACCGGCGACCAGCTCACGAGCGGTGCGGTGTACGCGCTGTTGGTCGGGTGGCGGGGAATGGAGGTGCCGTCGTAATTGTCGCCCTCCGACACGCGCGGCCAGCCATAGTTTTTTCCCGGTTCGATCAGGTTGAATTCGTCGCCGCCGGCGGGCCCCATTTCAGACGAAAACAGGCGACCATCCGTAGCGAACACCAGGCCATAGGGGTTGCGGTGGCCCAGGCTCCAGATCTCGGGCCGGGCGCCGGCGGTCGATGCGAAGGGATTCCCGGCCGCCGGGGTGCCGTCGAGGTTGATGCGGACGATCTTCCCGAGCGTGCCGGCCATGTCCTGGGCCGGAGCGCCCTGCTGGCGCTCACCCGTGCTGATAAACAGGTACCGGCCATCGGGCGTGAAGGCGAGCCTGCCGCCGAGCTGGCCGCCCGTCGTGGTCGGGACTGCGCGCCAGACCACCACCAGATCGTCCAGGCGCGGTGCACCGGCAAGGTTGAGGGTCGCACTGGCGACGGCCATGCGTTCGCCGCCTTCGGCGGGCTCGGCATAGGTGATCCAGATGCGGTTGTTCGACGCGAAGGCCGGGTCCAGAACCACTTCCTGCAGCCCGAGCTGGCCCGAAGAGCGAACCCGCGGTACGTTGCTTACCGCCGTCTTCGCCCCCGCCTGGGTCACGAGCTGAAGCCGCCCGGGCTTCTCCGTCACGAGCAGGCGTCCGTCCGGAAGAAACACCATCGCCCACGGATTGTCGAAGGTGGCGACCACGCGCTGATCGACGGCCGTCACCGGCGCGGGCGCCGGGGTGGGGGAGGGCGTCGGAGTTGGCGTCGGGGTCGGCGTTGGTGACGGGGCCGGCGGCGGCGGAGGGCTCGAACCCCCGTCGTCGCCGCCACAGCCGGCGAGGCTGACGGCCATCATGAGCGGGAGAAAGCTACGTGCGCGCATGGCTGGCGGTTCCTCTGGGCGACCGGTCGATCCGCGTTCAACGCCTCGTCCGGCGGGAAGATGCACGGCCGCCCGGCACGCTTTTCACGCCCCGGTTCCAGGTCTGCCAGTCCCGTCAGGATGAACCAAAGCGGGAGGTCGCGGGTTGGCTGATGAGACGCGCCCGTGCTTCGGCTTTGTCGAGCCCGCGTGCGCCTTGGTAGTTTTGGAGCAACGGGAGCTCAATTTTGAATACGACCATTCTGAAGATCGCAATGGGCATGGCCTGCGCCCTGCCGCTGGGCGCCTGCATGGGCAATGATAATGGCCGCCCCGGCTACAACAGCCAGAGGGGCTATGGTCAGCCCAGTTATCAGCAGCGCGGTCGCGAAACCCGCCGTGAGGGCGAACGGCGTCGCCGGCTTGCCGAGAACGATCGCATCTATCGCGGTAATGATGGGCGCTACTACTGCAAGCGCGACGACGGAACCGAAGGCACGATCATCGGCGGCCTGGCAGGCGGCATCCTCGGCAACATCATCGCGCCGGGCGGATCGAAGACGCTTGGCACGATCCTGGGCGCCGGTGCGGGTGCACTGGGCGGCCGCGCAATCGACCGCAACAGCGTCGAGTGTAACTAAGGTCCGGTATCCGGCGCGCGGCACGCGCGCGTCGGAACCCCTATAGTTGAGGCGGCCCCGTCAGCGCGTCGGAGAGGCGGCCGGCGCGTCGCCCTGAAGCGCGAGATAAGCGATCAGGTCCGCCCGATCGACGCCATTGCGCATTCCGGCGTAGATCATTGAAGTCCCCGGCGCGACGCGATGCGGGTTCTCGATCCACGCATCCATGCGCTCCGGCGTCCAGCTTCCCCCGATCGACTCAAGCGCCGCGGTATAGTTGAACCGCGCGCTGCCCTGCGCGACCGGGCGGTTGATGACGCCGTAAAGGTTCGGGCCATTCCGGTCGCCACCGCCCTTTGCAATGGTGTGGCAGGCCGCACACTGGCGGAACAGCCGCAGCCCCTTGTCGGCATCGGCGCTTGCCAGCCTTTCGGCCAGTGGCGCGCGCGAACGTTCCTCGGAACGGCGCGGGTCATCGGCGGGTTTGCCGCATCCCGCCAGAGTCGCGAGGCTGACGATCGCGAGGAGGGTTCCCCGTGCGTTCATGCGCATGACGGACATTTATACCGAGAGCATGCGAAGCAGCCCGTCGACCGAATAGGGCTTTTGGAGGACGGTGAAGCCGTAGTGGCCTTCTTCTGCCAGGACATGGCTGTAGCCGCTGGTGAGCACCACGCGCAGGTCCGGCCAGCGCTGGCGGATCTGCTGCCCGAGCGCGACCCCGTCCATTCCCGGCATGACCACGTCGGAAAAGACCAGGTCGAAATGGCTGTGCCCCGCCTCGAGCAGGCGGAGCGCCTCTGCGGCGCTCTTTGCCCAGGTGACGGTCTGTCCGAGTTCTCCGAGCAAGGTGCTGGCGAACTCGCCGACGGTTTCGTTGTCTTCCACCAGCAGGACATGACGGGCGGGAACGGGGGCAACGGAGCCTTGTGATGCCCCCGCGTCCGTCGCGGTTGTTTCCGGCGCCTCGGGAAGGAACAGGCAGAACGCGCTGCCTTCCCCAACCTTGCTCGTGACGCCGATCTCGCCGCCCGATTGCTTGGCAAAGCCATAGACCTGGCTGAGGCCGAGGCCGGTACCCTTGTTGACCGGCTTGGTCGTGAAGAACGGCTCGAAGATGCGCTCCAGGGTTTCGGGCGTGATGCCGGAGCCGGTATCTTCCACCCTCACCACCACGAACGCGCCATCGGCGGCGGCATGCCCGCGGGTGGGCGGGATGCTGTCCGCACGTGCTGCGCTGATGCGGATCAGGCCACCGTCCGGCATCGCGTCGCGTGCGTTGATGACCAGGTTGAGCACGGCCGTCTCGAACTGGCTGGGATCCGCCTCGACCGATCCGACGCCATCCGGGACCTGGATCTCCAGCGTGACAGTTGCGCCGACGGTCGTGCGCAGGATCTGTTCCATGCCGCGGATGCGCTCGGCCACGGCAAACCGCTCGGGTCGCAACGGCTGGCGGCGGGCGAAGGCAAGCAACTGACCGGTGATCCGCGCGGCGCGGTCGGCCGTGTCGGCGATCGCCTGCACATAATGGGCCCGCCGCTCTTCGGAGAGACCGGGGCGCTGGAGCAGGTCGGCCGAGGAACGGATGACGGTCAGCAGGTTGTTGAAATCATGCGCGACGCCGCCGGTCAGTCGGCCGATCGCCTCCATCTTCTGCGCCTGCGAGAGGGCGTGACGCGTGCGGTCGATCTCTTCCTGAGCCTGGCGGCGCTCGGTGATGTCGCGGGTGATCTTGGCGAAGCCGACGTGCCGTCCGTCCTCGTCATAGACAGGATCGATGACGACACTCGTCCAGAAGCGCGAGCCGTCCTTGCGTACACGCCACCCCTCCGCCTCGAACTTGCCTTGGTCGAGCGCGGTCTGGAGCGCGTGCGCCGGCAGGCCGGAGGCGCGGTCTTCGGGCGTATAGAAACGGGAGAAGTGCTGACCGATGATTTCGTCCGCGGTGTAGCCCTTGAACCGTTCCGCACCGGTGTTCCAACTGCTCACCCGCCCATGGGCGTCCAGCATGTAGATCGCGTAATCTTTGATCGACTGCAGAAGCAGTTGAAGGCGAAACTCAGAATTGGGTCCGAAGGGCGGCGGCTCCTGGGTGCCAGATGGGCTGTTCATGCGCGCAGGCATAAGGCTTCGTCACGTCCAAAGCGAGACCGGAACTGTAGCGCAACGACGTCCGGGCAGGGAATGTCACGGAACTGCAACGAACCTGTCACGGCCCTGACCCGCGAGTCACATCAACATGTCACCTCCGCTGCCTAGCAGGGCGGCGAGGCCGATGGGGGGAACGTCCTCCGATCGGTCACGCCTGTCCTGCAAGCCCGGGCGCGTCCCGGAACGGAGATTCCATGGCCGACCTGAAGCGCATTAGCCTGATCCTGCTGACGAGCTGCGCCGCGATGGCGCTGGCCGGCTGCGACGGTTCCTCGAGTGTGGCATCCCCCGGCGAAGGCACGGTGGTGATCCCGGGAACCCCGACGCCGACGCCCACGCCAGGTGCCACCCCGACGCCCGCCCCGGGAACCCCGGCGGCGGACTGCCCGACCGGCACCAGCAACGTGGGCGTGATCGGCAACTATCGCGCCTGCCGCCTGCCGTCGCAGATTACCTCCGCGCTCTCGCTGCCGAAGGTCGCCGGCGTCGCCTATGAGATGAACGGCCGGGTCGACGTCGGGGTGGACATCGGCGGCGCCGGTAATGCGCCGAGCGGCGTCAGCGCCACGCTGACCATCGCGCCGGGCGCCATCGTCTATGCGAACACCACCAACAGCGACAACGACTTCCTGGTCGTCAACCGGGGCTCGCGCCTGATCGCGGAAGGTACCGAGACCCAGCCGGTCATCTTCACCGCTCAGCAGAACCTGACCGGCGAAGTGACGGACGAAACCCAGGGGCTGTGGGGCGGCATCATCCTTGCCGGCCGCGCGCCGATCTCGAACTGCAACGCCACCGTGACGCCCGGAAGCGCCGAGTGCGAGAACGTGGTCGAGGGCACCAGCACTGCACTCTATGGCGGCGCGATCCCGACCGACAGCAGCGGTACGCTGCGCTACGTCCAGATCCGCTATTCCGGTACCGTCATCAGCCCGAACAACGAGCTGCAGGGGCTGACCCTCGGCGGCACCGGATCGGGCACCACGATCGACCATATCCAGGTCCATAACAGCTCGGATGACGGCATCGAGATCTTCGGCGGCCGCACCAACCTGCGCTACCTCGTCATGACGGGCGCCGACGACGACAGCCTGGACACCGATGTGGGTTGGCAGGGCTTCGTCCAGTTCCTGCTGGCGATCCAGAAGCCGAACAACACGCAGAGCGACAATTACGCGACCGAGATCGATTCGAACGGCAATGAGGACGTGCTGCCGCGCCAGCGCTACAACCTCGCGAACTTCACCTTCGTCCACACCTCCAGCGCGACCAATGCAGCGATCCGCATCCGTGGCGGCGCCGACGCGCGCTTCGTCAACGGCATCGTCGTAAGCCCGGTCGCCTGCCTGAACATCGTCGCGGGCGCCGACGCGAGTGGCAAGACCACCATCCGCCCTGCCAACCCGGCGCTCGATGACCAGGGTCCGCCGATGTTCAACTCGGTGCTGTTCGGCTGCGCTTCGCCCTATGCGGAGACCACGGTGAACAACATCACCGTGACCAGTGCCGAACAGCGCGCGGTGTTCACGGCCGGCACCAACAACCTCGAAAGCGGGACCGGGCTGCTCGCCAGCACCTACTTCCCGGCGGGTGCGGCGCTGACTGCGACGCCGTTCGACGCCTCGACGCTCAATCCCGCGGGCTCGAGCTTCCTGGTCAAGACCAGCTATGTGGGCGCGGTCAACGGGTCGACGGACACCTGGTACCAGGGTTGGACCTGCAGCTCGAACCGCGCGACCTTCGCGACCAGCGCCAGCTGCACCGCGCTTCCGAACTGAAGTCAAAATGGGGCGGGGGACCATCGCGTTCCCCGCCCGCGCATCTTTCCGACCAGACGGGGCAGCCATGAAGAAGACCGTGTTTCTGACAACTCTGCTCGCCTCGTCCGCCTGGGCGCTGCCGGGACAGGCGCAGACCAGCGCTACGCCGGCCTCGCCGCCGGCCAGCACCACCATCGCGCCTGACGCCGGTGCCACCGCCGAACCCGACGTCGACGTTTCCGCCCCGGGCGGCGACATGGGCGCCGAAATCGTCGTCGTCGGCCGCAACATCCCGGACGCGGTCCGCGCGACCCCGCAGGTCGTGAACGTCCTTTCCACCGCCGATATCGCGCGCACGGGGGAGGGCGACATCGCCGGTGCCCTTCAGCGGGTGACTGGCCTGTCGGTCGTCGGCAACGGCTTCGTCTATGTTCGCGGCCTCGGCGACCGCTATTCCTCGTCGCTGCTCAACGGCTCGCCGTTGCCGAGCCCGGAGCCGCTGCGCCGCGTGGTGCCGCTGGACATCTTCCCGACCAACGTCATCGCCTCGGCGCTGGTGCAGAAGAGCTACTCGGTGAACTACCCCGGCGAGTTCGGCGGTGGCGTCATCAATCTTACCACCCGCGCGGTGCCGAAGGAGACCTTTCTCCAGATCGGCGGCACGATCAGCGCGGATACGGTGACCACCAGCGAGCTCGGCTATGTCTATGACGGTGGCCGCTACGATTGGACGGGCTTTGACAGCGGCGAGCGCAAGGTGCCGCGCTTTATCAAGGCTGCCGGCGCGGATGGCGCTTCGATCACGCCCGCGCAGCTTGCCGCCATGTCCAATGCCCCGACCACGTTGCTCCAGGAGAATGCGCAGCTTCCGGCGAACTACTCCGGGGAACTGAGCTTCGGCACTTCCAAGGACCTGGGCGGCACCCGCGTCGGCGTCATCGCGGCGGCGGGCATCAGCAACACCTGGCGCACCCGCGACGCGATCCAGCAGGTCACCGACAGCCCCGATGCGATCCTGCTGCGGGACTTCCACACGGTGCTGACGGACAACCGCGCGGTCGTGAACGGCCTGCTCGGGCTGGGCGCGGAGTTCGGCGAGAACCGCGTCCGCTTCACCAACCTCTATGTCCACGACACGCTCAAGCAGGGCCGCCTTTCGCGCGGATCGACCGCGAACATCGGCACGCTGCCGGGGGGCATCGACCCCTTCATCACCCAGAACACCAACTGGTTCGAACGGCAGCTGATCGACAGCCAGCTGGTCGGCGAGTTCAAGCTGGGCGACGTCTCGCTCGACCTGCGCGGCGCCTATGCGAACACGCAGCGCAATGCCCCGTATGAGCGCGCCTTCACCTACCAGTACAACGAGCGGCTGCAGCGCTACACCGACAATCTTTCCGGTCTTCAGTCGGCGAGCGTCGCCTTCAGCGAGCTCGACGAGGACCTGTGGTCCGGCCAGGCAAACGTCAGCTGGAAGGTACCTGCCGCGCGCGAGATCCTGCTGTCGGCAGGCTATGCCTATAATGACACCGACCGCGATTCGACGCGCTACACCTTCCAATATTCGGCGGCGAACAACGGCGCGCTCGACCCCGTGGTCGCGCAGCTGCGTCCGGACTATCTGCTGTCCGACTACACGGTGCTCACCAACGGCATCTACCTGCGCAACACCTCGACCGGGCAGGGCGCAGCCGCCTATCGCGCAAGCCTGCGCGTCCATGCCGGCTATGCGCAGGCGGAGGCGGAGATCGCCGACGGCCTGCGCGGCACGCTCGGCGTGCGCTACGAGGATGCGGTGGAGGAGGTGACTCCATCGGGCAACGCCGCGGCCACGCGCCTTGCCAACGACTATTGGCTGCCCGCGGCCACTGTCACCTGGAACTTCGCAGAGGACATGCAGCTGCGCCTGCACGCGTCGAAGACGCTCGCGCGGCCGCAGTTCCGCGAACTCGCGCCGCAGCTGTATCAGGATTTCGAAAGCGACCGTCTGTTCTTCGGAAATGCGTTCCTGAAGGACTCGCAGCTCTATAACGGCGAAGCACGGTTCGAATGGTATTTCGCGCGCGACCAGCGACTGTCGCTCGCCGGCTTCTACAAGAAGATCGACGATCCGATTGAGGCGGTTGCGTTTTTCCCGGCAGGTACCGACACCCTGCAGACCGGCTTTGCCAATGCGCCATCCGCACGGCTGTTCGGCGGCGAGATCGAGTTCCAGAAATACGTGCCGCTGGCGGGGCTGGGCGGAGATTTCTTTGCCACCCGCCGCCTCGTTCTGATCGCCAACTACACGTACACCGATTCCAAGATCAAAGCCGACGATACGCTGATCGCAAGCCCGCTCCAGTCCGGGACCGAGCCGGTGCTGCGCCCTGCCAACATCCTGTTCAAGGATGGCGCGCCCCTGACCGGCCAGTCGGATCATCTGGTGAACCTGCAGTTCGGCATCGAGGATACCGAGCGGCTGTCGCAGCTGACGGTGCTGTTCAACTATGCGAGCGACCGCGTCACCAACCGTGGTCCGGTGGGCGGCGGGGGCGGGGTGCGGCTGCCGGACCTGATCGAGAGGCCGGGCATTCGTCTGGACGTTGTCGGGCGTCAGGGCATCCTGGTCGCCGGCAAGACGATCGAGCTGAAGGCAGAGGCACGCAACCTCACCGGCACCCGCTATCGCGAGTCGCAGACCTTCGCCGAGGGGCAGCGAGTCGACATTAACAGCTATCGCCTGGGTCGAATTTTTTCGCTGGGTGCCAGCATCACCTTCTGAGGGATGTTAGCCTGTCGCTTTCTTAGTAGCGCTAACCATGAGGGAAGAAAGCACTAAGCATCGTCTCGGATGATACTGCCGGCCGATCATGTAGCCCGGGCGTCGGGCGCAGGACTCCGGCAGGGATTTGCGCTATGTAACTCAAGTAAAGGACGCGCGGGCGAAGAAGGGGCATAGCCGTGCCGCGGGGCGGTTTTCAGGAACCGTGATCGGAGAGCGAGATGCAGCGGGAAGACGACATCCAATATTATTACAAGCGGGCAGAGACGGAGCTGGAACGTGCGCAGACCGCGTCCAATCCGGCGGTCATGAAGGTCCATTATCTGCTTGCCGGCTATTATCTGGACAGGGTCTACAACCGTGATCTTCCGCCCGCCCACGCCGGCTAAGAGGGGGCCGACCCCGGCGGAGCTGGAGCGCCAGGCGCTCGCTGCGCCGTCGCTAGCGGAGGCGCAGGCGATCGCCCAGTATGCCGACCAGCTGCGACGCCACAGCGGCAGCGGATCGTTCCGACCCCGCGCTATCGTGTCGTCCTTTTTCCGTAACTAGCCGGGCGCCGACCGGCCTCGGCTCACCAGCCCCAGGGACGTTCGCGGAACCACTTGGTCAGCACGTATTTCGTGCCGGCGCGAACCTTCATCCCGTGGTGGATGGTCGAGGGATTGCAGCTTCCGTCCGGCCGCTTGTTGTTCCAGGCGAGCAGCTTGCCGGTTTCGGGCTGGACGATCTTGTCGATCGCCTTGAAGCGCGTCGCGCCGCCTGCCTCGGGCACGTTCAGATAGAGCATCACCGTCCAGGTGCGGTTGCCCGCCACCCCGCAGAATTTGGGAAAGTCGACGCCGTTCGGCTCGAAATAGTCGGTATGCGCCTTGAACTCCTGCCCGACGGCGTAGCGCTGGCCCTGCAGCGGCTCCCCATGGTCAGGGTCGATGCCGCAAAAGGCGTGGATGCGCGCCTCCACCTCGGCCACCTGCGGGTCGTCGCGATCGAGGTCGCAGGTCTCGCTGGTGCGAAAGGCCGCGTCCCCATTGGCATCCGAGAGGGTGGAGGGGCGGCGGGTCGCGTCGATGCGCGCGATCATCTCGGCGCAAAGCTGTGGCGACAGAAAGTCACGAACCATGAACAGCGTCAGCTTGGGGCTGGGGACCCGCTGCACGCCCGGATGCGACAGGATGCGCTCGATAATCGGCTTGGCAGGGAAGCCGGAGCCGAGCGAGGGGCCAGGGGAGGGAGGTGCGAGCGTCTGCATGGGCTGTTCTCCTGCCAGAGCCCGACCGGCGATGCCATCGCGCGGGGCGGGGCGACCGACAATCTTTGCATCGGGCATGCGACACCACCTTGACGAACTTCGCTCGTCGCGTCTAAGCGGCCGGCTTCGCGGCGACCGTAGTTCAATTGGTTAGAGCGCCGGCTTGTGATGCCGGAAGTTGCGGGTTCAAGTCCCGTCGGTCGCCCCACTCCTTTCCCTGACACGCGGATATTCAGCCAGTGCAGACCGACTGGGGCTTCCCCGATTTCGACGATCACGAAGGCGTGCATCTCTTCTCGGATCGGGAGACCGGCCTCCAGGCGGTGGTCGCGGTTCATTCCACCAAGCTGGGTCCTGCGGCAGGCGGCGTGCGCTTCTGGCATTATGTCGACAGCGCTGCTGCGATCACGGATGCGCTGCGCCTCTCGCGCGGCATGAGCTACAAGAACGCGATGGCCGGCCTGCCGCTGGGCGGTGGCAAGGGCGTCATCCTGGCGGACTCCGCCCGCACCAAGACTCCCGCGATGTTGGAGGCCTTCGGCCGCGCGGTCGAGTCGCTGGGCGGTCGCTACATCACCGCCGAGGACGTCGGTATTGCCGAAGCCGACATGACTGCGATCGCGCGGGCGACGCGCTATGTCTCCGGCCTTCCGGTCGAGGGCGAAAACGTCGGCGGCGACCCCGGACCCTATACGGCCAAGGGCATCTATCTGGGCGTGTGCGCCGCTGCGCAGCGTGCGCTGGGTGCCAGCGACATGAAGGGTGTCCGGGTTGCGGTTCAGGGCCTGGGCAGCGTCGGCGGTCGGCTTGCGCGCATGCTGGCAACCGATGGCGCGGTTCTGACGGTGGCGGACGTCGATGCCGCCCGTGCGCAGCGCTTTGCGGACGAACTCGGCGCGACTATCGTTGCGCCTGACGCCGTGCTCACCAGCGAAGTCGATATCGTCAGCCCCAACGCGCTCGGCGCAATCCTGGACGCGACGTCGATCGACGCCCTGCGCTGCAAGGCTGTCGCAGGCGGCGCGAACAACCAACTCGCTGCACCCGAAGACGGTGCGCGGCTGCAGGCGCGCGGCATCCTCTACGCACCCGATTACGTCATCAACGCGGGCGGCATCATCAACGTGGCGCTCGAATATCTCGGCCAGGGCGACCGCGCCGAGGTAGACGCACGCCTCCACCAGATCCCCGAGCGCCTCGTCGAGGTATGGGACGAGGCAGAGCGTACGGGCGCATCGGATGCCGATGTCGCCGACAAGATCGCGCAACGCCGGATCGGCCGCGGCTAAGGCGTCCGGGCGGTCCGCATGGGACCGCTCACCACCGGCAATCTCAAGGGCCGTCGGCGCCGCGTCGCGCGCCCAGTTTGACCGCGCGCAATGTTCCGGGACGCGCAATCGCCGAATAAGCGAGGATCGGGGTGACGCCCGGGTCAATTTCGCTTAACCCTGTGGCTGACTGTGCCGACCCTTCACGCCTTTGCCAATCCGACGCGTTTCCTGTCGATCGCCCGTCCACTGACGCCGGTGCTGCTCGCGCTCGGCGCAGCGCTGCTGGCGTTCGGCGCGTGGGCGGGGCTGACGCAGACGCCGCCCGACTATCTGCAGGGCGAGACGGTCCGCATCCTCTACATCCACGTACCTACCGCCTGGCTGGGCATGGGCGGCTGGAGCGGGATCGCGATCTCCAGCATCGTCTACCTGGTGTGGCGGCACCCGCTGGCGGTGATCGCCGCGCGGGCCGTCGCCTTGCCGGGCGCGGTGTTCGCGGGCCTGTGTCTGGCGACCGGATCGATCTGGGGCCGTCCGACCTGGGGGACGTGGTGGCAGTGGGATGGCCGGCTGACGTCGATGCTGCTGCTGTTCTTCGTCTACCTCGCCTATCTCGCGCTCTCCCGCGCCGATGCGGAGCGGGACGGGGACGGCCGCATCCCGGCGCTGTTCGGTATTGCTGGCACCGCCTTGCTGCCGGTCATCCGTTATTCCGTGATCTGGTGGCGGACGCTGCACCAGGGGCCGAGCATCACGCTCTCCAAATCCACGATCGACAACAGCATCCTGTGGCCCCTCGGGTTCACGCTCGCGGGCTTTTCGCTGCTGTTCGTCGCCATCGTGCTGATGCGGATGCGGGCGGAGCTTGCCCGTATCAAGGTAGAGGCGCGCCTGCGCCGCATGGCCGCCGCATGAATCCCTGGCCGTTCGTGATCGGCGCCTATGCGCTGACCCTTGGCGGCACCGCGGCGATGGCCGCCGCCGCCTGGTTCGCGATGCGACGCGCCGAAGCCCAGGCCGAGCGCCAGAGGAAGAAGTGAAGCCAAAGCATCAACGCCTGACCCTGGTGGGGCTTGCCGTCGCCGCCGTCCTTGGTGCGAGTGCGCTCGCGCTGTCCGCCCTGCAGGAAGAGGCCGCCTTCTTCTACGCGCCTTCCGATGTCGCAAAGGCGGCGCCACCCACGGATCGCGCCGTGCGGCTGGGCGGCATGGTCGCGCCCGGCTCGATTCAGCGGCAGCCGGACGGCGTCACCATCGCCTTCACGGTTACCGACGGCGCAGCGCAGGTGCCGGTGCGGTTCAGCGGGATCGCGCCCGACCTCTTCAAGGAAGATTCGGGGGTCGTCGCAGAGGGGCGCTTCCGCCCTGACGGCAGCTTCCTTGCCGACAATCTGCTGGCCAAGCACGACGAGCGCTACATGCCGCCTGAAGTTGCGGGCAAGATGCACAAGACCGAGACGCTCGAGCCATGATCGCCGAAGCGGGGCTCGCCGCGCTGTGGCTCGCCGCGGCGCTGGCGCTGCTGCAACTGCTGGCGGCGGCGCTCGGGCTGCGGATGACGCGGGGGGCTACGCCTGCGGCAGGCGGTGTCGAATTGCTGGGCGCGGTGCGGCCGGTCGCGGTGGTGCAGGGCCTGCTCACCGCCGTTTCGTTCGGCGCGTTGATCCTGGTGTTCGCGCGAACCGACCTGTCGGTGCAGCTGGTCGCGCAGAACAGCCACACCGCCAAGCCGATGCTCTACAAGATCGCGGCCGCATGGGGGAACCATGAGGGCTCGATGCTGCTGTGGGTCACGGTGCTGGGCCTTGCCGGTTCCGCGATCGCGCTGCTGGAGAAGCGGCTGGATCCGCGCACGCTGGTAGCGACGCTGGGCGGGCAGGCGGCGATCGCGCTGGGCTTCTTTGCCTTTCTGCTGGTTGCATCCAACCCGTTCTCGCGGCTGAACCCGCCGGCGGTGGAGGGGATGGGGCTCAATCCGCTGCTCCAGGACCCGGGCTTGGCCTTCCATCCGCCGACGCTCTACTTCGGCTACGTCGGGCTGTCGGTCGCCTTCTCCTTCGCCATCGGCGCGCTGGTCACGCGCGACGTGGGCCCGCAGTTCGCCCGCGCGATGCGGCCCTGGGTACTCGGCGCCTGGATCTTCCTGACGCTCGGGATCACCGCCGGCAGCTATTGGGCTTATTATGAGCTCGGCTGGGGCGGCTGGTGGTTCTGGGATCCGGTCGAGAACGCCTCGCTGATGCCGTGGCTGGCGGCGACCGCGCTGCTGCATTCGGTGACGGTGCTTGCGACCCGGGACGGTCTTCGTGCCTGGACGGTGATGCTGGCAGTCGTGGCCTTTTCGATGTCGATGCTCGGCACCTTCCTGGTGCGGTCCGGCATCCTCACCAGCGTCCACGCCTTTGCGGTCGATCCTACCCGCGGAAGCTTCATCCTGGCGCTGCTGGTGCTCTACATCGGCGGCGCGCTGACGCTGTTCGCGCTGCGGATCGGCACCGTCCGGCAGGGCGCCACCTTCGAGCCGATCAGCCGAGAGGCTGGGCTGGTGCTCAACAACCTGCTGCTGTCCGTGATCCTGGGCATCGTGCTGATCGGCACCCTCTACCCGCTGGTGGCGCAGGCGATGGACGTGCAGCTCTCTGTCGGCCCGCCATTCTTCAACAAGACCGTGGGACCGATCACGCTGGTGCTGGTGATCGCAATGGGCGCCGGGCCGATGCTGCGCTGGCGCCGGGACAGTGCGCGAGCGCTCGGCCGCCGGATGCTGGTGCCTGCGATCGTCACGGCCGTGGCGCTGGTGGCGGTGCTGGTGCTCACCCCAGGCATCGGGATCCTCTCGATCCTCGGCCTCGTGCTCGCCCCCGGTCTGGTCGTCGCCAGCGTGGCGCCCCTGTGGGGACGCAAGCTGCGCCGGACGCCGCTGTTCACCTGGGGCATGGTGATCTCTCACCTGGGCGTGGCCGTCAGCCTCGCCGGCATGGCCAGCGAAAGCGCCTTTACCCGGGAAGTTCTGGTGGCCGCCAGCGTCGGCGAGACTCACGAGGTCGGTCCTTATCGCGTCACCCTGGAAGGCGTGCGGCCGGTGATCGGGCCGAACTGGACCGCGATCGAGGGGCGGATGCGGGTCGAGCGCGGCAACCAGCGTTTCTGGATGGCGCCGCAGCAGCGCTATTTCGCCACCCCGCCGACGGAGACCAGCGAAGCCGCCATCTCCAGCGCGCTCGATGGCCAGCTCTATGTCGTGCTGGGCCAGGCGAGCGAGGGCGGTCGCCGGCAGCTGCGCCTCTGGTGGAAGCCGTTCGTGATCCTGATCTGGGCCGGTGGCGGGCTCATCGCGCTCGGCGGCCTCCTGTCCCTGATCGGGCGGTTGTGGCGCGAGCGGCGCCCGGTCGTACGGGAGGGATACGCATGAGGCGGTGGCTGCTCTGGGCGCCGCTGGCCGCCTTTGCCGTGCTCGCGGGGCTGGTTGCCTACAACCTCCGCCCGACCGACACGACGATCCGCTCGCGGCTGGTCGGCAAGCCGCTCCCTGAGTTCAGCTTGCCGGCATCGGTCTCCGGCAAGGCGGGCCTTTCCGACGCGGCGTTCCGCGACGGCAAGCCCAAGCTGCTCAACGTCTTTGCCAGCTGGTGCGTGCCGTGCGTGGCGGAAGCGCCCAAGCTGTTGCGGCTGAAGGAAGCGGGCGCGGACATTCGTGCGGTCGCGATCCGGGATCGCTCCGCGGACGTGCAGCGCTTTCTGGCCGAGAATGGCGATCCCTATGCCGCGGTGGGCGACGATCCCACGAGCCAGGTTCAACTCGCGCTCGGTTCCTCGGGCGTGCCGGAGACCTTCGTGATCGATGGCAAGGGCATCATCCGTGCGCAGCATATCGGCGACATTCGCGACGATGACGTGCCGGCGCTGCTCCGCGCGCTGGAGCAAGCGCGATGACCCGCCTCGCGCTCGCTGCGCTCTTCCTGTTTGCAGCCTCGCCCGCGCTCGCCCAGTCTGGCCTGCCGCCGGCGCCGCTTGCCTATAACCAGCTTCCCGATCCCGCCAAGGAGGCGGAGGCCAAGGCGCTGATGAACACGCTGCGCTGCCTGGTGTGCCAGGGGCAGTCGATCGCCGACAGCGATGCCGAGATGGCCGGCGACATGCGGGCGCTGGTGCGCGAGCGGATCGACCGTGGCGAAAAGCCCGAGGCGATCCGCGCCTGGCTGATTGAGCGTTACGGCAGCTATGTGAGCTACGACCCCCCGCTGGATGCGGCGACGCTGCCGCTGTGGATCGCCCCGCTGGTGCTGCTGGCGGTCGGTATCCTGCTCGCCCGAAGCAGCATTCGCCGGCGCAGGAGGCATTGATGGGCTGGTTGATGCTGGGCCTGCTGGCGATCCTCTCGGGCTTGCTGCTGTGGCGGCTGCGTGTCGCGCCGCAGCTGTGGACGCTCGTCGGCGCCGCGCTGATGCTGGGCGCCGTTGGCTATTCGGTACAGGGCCGCCCCGGCTTGCCGGGCGTGGCTGCCGAGGGCCAGCGGGAGCGCCGCACGATCGACCCGAGCCTCAAGGAATTGCGCCAGGCGATGTTCGGGCGTTTCAATTTCGAGGAAAGCTATTTCATCGCCTCGGACGCGCTGCTGTCGTCGGGCGCCGTCGCACCGGCCGCGCAGGTGATGCTGGGCGGCGTTCAAAAGGCGCCGCAGAGCGCGGCGCTATGGACGTGGCTCGGCATGATGCTGGTGGAAAAGGACGGCGGCACGATGTCGCCCGCTGCCAAGCTCGCGTTCGAGCAGGGAATGCGCCTGGCGCCGGAGCATCCGGGGCCGCCGTTCTTCTATGGTCTGGCGCTGGCCCGCACCAACGACTTCGCCCGCACCCGCGCGTTGTGGGCGCGGGCGCTGGCGCTGACGCCGCGGGACGTATCCTACCGCCAGGATATCGCCGTCCGGCTGGTGCTGGTCGACCGGTTGCTCGCCCTCCAGGCACAGGAGCGCGCGGCAGGGATTGCGCAGCCGCAACCGTCGGATGCTCAGGCGACCAGGTAATCCGTCGACGCGCGCAGCCGCTCGACGTCGCGGCTCGGCGGCAGTCCCATCGTGCGGGCATATTCGCGGCTGAACTGGGATGGGCTGCCATAGCCGACCTGAAAGCCCGCCGTCGCTGCGTCCAGCCCTTGCGCGATCATCAGCCGGCGCGCCTCCTGCACGCGCAGCTGGGTCCGGTACCGCAGCGGGCTGAGCCCGGTGACGGTGCGGAAATGCTGGTGGAAGGCCGACGCGCTCATCCCCGCGACTTCCGCGAGGGCGTCGATCGACACCGGCTGGGCATAATGGTGGCGCAGCCACTGGAGCGCGCGGTTGAGCTTGTCCCCCTGCGGGCCGGCGGCCATCTGGCGAAGCAGGGACCCGGCGGGACTGCGCAGCAGGCGCCAGAGCAGCTCCCGTTCCAGCAGCGGCGCGAGCGCGTCCCGGTCCTCGGGCGCGTCCAGCAATGCCAGCAACCGGCACGCGGCATCCACCATCTCGGCCGTCGTCTCGCCCAGGATCAGCCCGCGGATCGGCCGCTCTGGCTGTTCTCCGGCGATCGAATGCTCCGCGACCATTTCTGCGACGCGGGCGCTGTCCAGGTGCAGGACCATGCATAAATAGGGGGCGTCGGCGCTGGCCTGCGTCACCGCGCCCACCACCGGCAGGTCGACCCCGGCGAGCAGGAAGGTGCCGGGATCATAGAAGAACCGGCTCGTGCCCAGCTGCGCCTCCTTGCCGCCCTGCGCGACCATGCACAGCGATGGCGCGTAGACGGTGGGCGTCGGGGTCGTGACGGTGGCGGATCGTATAAGCGTGACGCTCGCCAAGCACGTCTCGTGGAAGCCGTCGCCGGGGGCGTGGCGCTCGATCAACCCGGCAAGATCGCGGATGCTGTTCATGGCAGCCCTGCTTCCACGGCGGGCGCCGCCGCGCAAGCCGCCGGACGCCTTTCCGGAGGATCGTGCAAGCATCGCGGACTCGCTGTCTACCGCCTGCCGGCTCCCGAGGCGCACAAAGGCTCCAGGCCAGCGGCGGTCGCTGGCAGGATGGAGAAAACAACATGTCCGACCTTCACGAGAAGATCATCCTGATCACCGGCGCCAGCAGCGGCATCGGCGAGGCGACGGCGCGGCTGCTCGCCGGTGCCGGTGCTCACCTGATGATCGGTGCGCGGCGCACGGATCGCCTCGAGCGCCTCGCCGCAGAGATCGAAGCCGCCGGAGGCACGGTCGCGTGGCAACGGCTCGACGTCACCGATGCCGCGAGCTTTGCAAGCTTCGTGGACGCAGCGGTCGAGCGCTACGGGCGCGTCGACGTGCTGGTGAACAACGCCGGCATCATGCCGCTGTCGCCGCTCGCCGCGCTCAAGACCGACGAGTGGGAGCGGATGATCGACGTCAATATTCGCGGGGTGCTGAACGGTGTTGCAGCCGCGCTTCCGGGCTTCATGGAGCAGGGCTCCGGCCAGTTCGTGAACGTGGCGTCACTTGCCGGCCATTATGTCGTGCCGACTTCGGCGGTTTATTCCGCGACGAAGTTTGCGGTCTGGGCGATCACCGACGGTATCCGTCGCGAACATAACAACATTCGTGCGACCATCATCTCGCCGGGTGCGGTGGAGTCTGAACTGGCGGACACGATCACCCATGCCGAGACCATGAAGGCGATGGACGTGTTCCGCACATCGATCCTGAAGGCGGACGCCATCGCGCGCGCGATCCTGTTCGCGGTCAGCCAACCTTCGGACGTCGATGTCAGCGAGATTATCGTTCGCCCCACGGCCAGCGACGCGATCTGAGGCGACGGCGCCTTTTCTCTCGCGCGTAGCTCTGGCGCCCCATCGCTGGTAGCGGTGGGGCGTCAACGATAAGGAAGAGGGAGAGGGCATGCTGATCGGCCGAAGGGACCTATTGACTGCAAGCGCGGCGGGCGTCGCGGCTACCGCGCTGCCAGCCGCCGCCCGCGCGGGCCAGACCGCGCAGGGATCGGCACCGACACTCGCGGCGACCCCGCCGATGGGCTGGAACAGCTGGAACAGCTTTGCCACCACCATCACCGAAGCACAGGCTCGCGAAACCGCGGCCATCATGGCCGCCAAGCTGCTGCCCTTCGGCTATGACATCTTCACCGTCGACATCCAGTGGTACGAGCCGAACGCGTCGAGCTACACCTATAACAGCAAGCCGGTGCCGGCGATGGACGGCTATGGCCGGCTGCTGCCTGCGCCCAATCGCTTCCCGTCGAGCAGCCGCGGCCGGGGGTTTGCGCCACTGGCGTCGGACGTCCACGCACTTGGCCTGAAATTCGGCGTCCACCTGATGCGCGGCATTCCCCGGCTGGCGGTCGAGCGCAACCTGCCGGTCCTCGGCACCCGCGTGCGTGCCCGCGATATTGCCGACACCAGCAGCACCTGCGCATGGAACCCGGACATGTACGGCGTCGACATGACGAAGCCGGGTGCGCAGGCCTATTACGACAGCGTCTTCCGACTTTTCGCCTCCTGGGGCGTCGATCTGGTCAAGATGGACGACATGAGCCGTCCCTACGATTCCCGCGCCGCCGAGATTGAGGCCGCGCATAAGGCGATCGCGAACTGCGGCCGGCCGATGATCCTGAGCCTGTCGCCGGGCGAGACACCGGTCGGGCGGGGCGAGCACGTCCAGCGCTTTGCGCAGATGTGGCGCATCAGCGACGACTTCTGGGACGAGTGGCCGCTGCTGGAGGCGCAGTTCACTCGGTTCGAAAACTGGAACCCGTGGCGCCGACCCGGAGCGTGGCCGGATGGCGACATGCTGCCGCTCGGTCGCCTGGCGCTGGGCGAGCGCGACACCAAGTTCACGCCCGACGAACAGCGGACGTTGATGACCCTGTGGTCGATCGCGCGTTCGCCGCTGATCATGGGCGGCGACCTGCGGCATCTGGACGCGCCGACGCTGGCGCTGCTCACCAATCGCGAGGTGCTGGCCGTGAACCAGGCGAGCACGGACAACCGGCCCCATTTCCTCGCCGATGGCGTCCGCATCTGGTCGGCGCGGCCGGCTGATGGCCGCGGTCGCTATGTCGCGCTGTTCAACACCAGCAAGACGGAGCGCGAAGTGGTCGTCCCGCTTCGCGATCTCGGCCTCGCAGGCTCGCAGCCAGTGCGGGATTTGTGGGAGGGCAGGGCGCTGGCCCCGGCAACGGACCGGCTGGCGCAGCGCATCCCGTCCCACGGGGCGGGGCTCTACCGGCTCGGCTGAACGCAGCGCACGGCTTGGTGCGAGAAGGTGCCGCCACCCGCAGGTGGCGGCGCCGTTCAATTCGCCCCGCGGCCGGTTTTTTCCTGAAGCGCATCAATGCGCTTGGATGCGTCGGCCTTGCTAAGCGAGTCGTCAAAGCCTTCCCCGGCCTCCTCGCTCAGGGTCTTGAGGTAAGAGGCCTGGGCGCCGGTCATCGGTTCGTCGCCCGTAGTCCAGTCGTCGGGATCCTTTTCCGCGTTGGAGAAGGGCTCGCTCTTGGGGTTGTGGTCCGCTGTCATGGGGATCTCCTTCCCCCCGACAACGGCTTTGTTCTCATTCCGTTCCGTGCCATTCACCAAACGGGAGGGAGAGCGCCTCGGCGACTGCGGGGTGCCGGATCTTGCCGTTGGAGACGTTCAGCCCGGCCGCCAGATGGTGGTCGGCCGACATCGCTGCCTCCGCGCCGAGCTTTGCCAGCCGCATCACGAACGGCAGCGTGGCGTTGTTGAGGGCGAATGCGGAGGTGCGGGCGACCGCGCCGGGCATGTTGGCGACGCAATAGTGGATCACGCCTTCCTCCACGAAGACCGGATCGTCGTGGGTGGTCGCGCGCGAGGTCTCGAAGCAGCCGCCCTGGTCGATCGCGATGTCCACGAGCACGCTGCCGCGCTTCATCGTCCGCAGCATTTCGCGCGTGACCAGCTTCGGGGCGGCGGCGCCCGGCACCAGCACCGCGCCGATCACGAGGTGCGCGCGCGCCACGGCCGAGGCGATCGCCGCGCGAGAGGCATAGGCGGTCTTGATCTGGCTGCCGAAGTGTAGGTCGAGCTCCGCCAGACGCTCGTTGCTGATGTCATAGATCGTGACGTCGGCCCGCTGCCCGACTGCCATCTGCGCAGCGTTGATGCCGGAGACGCCGCCACCCAGGATCGCGACTCGGGCCGGCGCGACGCCGGGTACGCCGCCCAGCAGGACCCCGCGTCCGCCCTGTTCCTTTTCCAGATAATGCGCGCCGACCTGGATCGACATGCGGCCGGCCACTTCGGACATCGGCTTCAGCAACGGCAGCGATCCGCTGTGCGACGTCACCGTCTCATAGGCGATGCAGGTTGCGCCGGAACGCATCAGCCCCTCCGCCTGCGGCTTGTCGGCGGCAAGGTGGAGGTAGGTGAACAGCGTATGCCGCGGCTCCAGCAGGGCGATCTCGGAAGGCTGCGGCTCCTTCACCTTCACGATCATGTCGCTTTGGGCGAAGACGGCCGCCGCGTTGTTCACGATCTGTGCGCCCGCCTCGACATAGTCCGAGTCGGTGAAGTCGATCCCAAGGCCCGCGGAAGTCTCGACAATGACCTCGTGCCCCGCGCCGACCAGTTCCGCCACAGAAGGGGGCGTAAGGCCGACGCGATATTCATGGTTCTTGATTTCCTTTGGAACTCCGACGCGCATAAACCTCTCCGAACGCTATGATGGCGGTGCTATAGCCCGCGCTTACCCGGCTGTCGTGTTGCGAGCGCATGTTGCGCGTGCTAACGGCCGGCGCCTTTGGGGCGGATTGGTAGCGGTTCAGCAATGGTATTGTTTCACACGATCCTGCGATTGCCGCGCCGGTGAGCCCTCCGGCTGCTGCCCCGGCAGGGGCTGCCCTGCTGCCGTCCGACCGGAGCGAGGAGGGCCACGCCCATTCCCGCGAGCAGGCGACATGGAAGCTGATGCTGGGCGCGGTCGGTATCGTCTTTGGCGATATCGGCACCAGCCCGCTGTATGCGTTCCGAGAAACCTTCGACGGCCACCACAAGCTCGCGCTCGACCCGCTGCACATCATGGGCGTCATCAGCCTGATGTTCTGGTCGATGATGATCGTGGTGACGCTGAAGTACGTCTCGATCATCATGCGCGCCGACAACAAGGGCGAGGGCGGCAGCCTGGCGCTGCTGGCGCTCGTGTCCGGCCGCACCAAGGGTAAGCGCTGGACCAGTGGCATCGTGCTGCTCGGCGTGTTCGCGACGGCGCTGTTCTACGGCGACAGCATGATCACGCCTGCCGTCTCCGTGCTCAGCGCGGTCGAGGGTGTCGCGATCGCAGCGCCGGCCTTTGCCGGGCTGGTCCTGCCACTGGCCGTGATCATCCTGGTGGCGTTGTTCTCGATCCAGCGCGGCGGCGCGTCGCGGGTCGGCGCCTTCTTCGGTCCGATCATGATCGTCTATTTCACCGTGATCGCGGTGCTGGGCATCCTCAGCATCCTCGACACGCCGACGATCCTGCACGCGTTCCTGCCGACCTATGCGTTCAACTTTTTCGTGCAGGATCCGCTTCCTGCTTTCCTGGCGCTGGGCTCGGTCGTGCTGGCCGTGACCGGGGCTGAGGCGCTCTATGCCGACATGGGGCATTTCGGGCGCCGGCCGATCGCCTTCTCGTGGCTGTGGATCGTGCTGCCGGCGCTGATGGCCAATTACATGGGCCAGGGCGCGCTGCTGATGCGCGAGGGCGCGGCCGCCCTGGAGAGCCCCTTCTACATGCTCGCGCCCGAAGCCTTCCAGTTGCCGATGGTGTTCCTGGCCACCATGGCCGCGATCATCGCGAGCCAGGCGGTGATTTCCGGCGCCTTCTCCGTCACGCAGCAGGCGATCCAGCTGGGCTTCATCCCGCGCCTGCGGATCGACCACACCAGCGCAGTCACTGCGGGTCAGATCTACATCCCGCTCATCAACTGGGCGCTGATGGTGATGGTGATCCTGCTGGTGCTGACCTTCCGCACCTCGTCCAACCTGACCGCGGCCTATGGCATCGCGGTGACGGGGGCGATGCTGATCGACACCTGCCTGCTGGCGGTGCTGCTGTTCGGGCTGTGGCGCTGGCCCGCCTATTACGCGCTGCCGCTGCTCGCGGTGTTCTTCCTGGTCGATGGCGCCTATTTCGCCGCCAATCTGACCAAGGTGCCGGATGGTGGCTGGTTCCCGCTGATGATCGGCGTGATCGTCTTCGTGTTGCTAACCACCTGGGCCAAGGGGCGCAAGCTGATGATCGAGCGGCTGCGCGAATCGGCGATGCCGATCAAGGTGTTCATCCAGTCCGCCGCCAGCTCCGCAAGCCGGGTGCCGGGTACCGCGGTCTTCATGACGTCGACGCCGGACGGCGTGCCCCATGCGCTGCTCCACAACCTCAAGCACAACAAGGTACTCCACGAGCGGGTCGTGCTGCTGACCGTGAAGATCACCGACGAACCCTTTGTTTCCGAAGAGAAGCGCGTGCTGGCGGACGACCTGGGGCAGGGGTTCCACCGGCTGATCCTGCGCTACGGCTTCATGCAGGACGCCGACGTCCCTGCTGCGCTGCGCCAGGTGAAGATCGCGGGGGGTGACTTCCGGATGATGGAAACCAGCTTCTTCCTAGCCCGCCAGACCCTGCTGCCCTCCTCGCGGCCGGGCATGATGATCTGGCGCGAAAAGCTGTTCGCCTGGATGCTGCGCAACGCGGAAAGCGCCATGGAGTTCTTCCGGCTACCCACCAACCGGGTGGTGGAGCTCGGCAGCCAGGTCGAGATTTGACCGCGAGCGCGCCTGCCGCTTCGGCTCAAGGCGCCCCGATCATCGTCTCGGCGCTGTTCGGGGCGGCCGACCATGCCGCGCTCGACAGCCTTCGCCGGCGCCACTTTCCGCCCGAACGCAACCAGCTGCCGGCGCACCTCACGCTGTTCCACCACCTGCCGCCCCAGCTTGCGCCTGAGCTGCGCCAGCGGCTGGCGGCGGAGACGCGGGGGCTGCCGGCACCCCGGGCGCGGATCGCGGGGCTGCGGAACCTGGGTCGCGGGGTGGCGCTCCGCATCGAATCGCCGGAGCTGGAGGACATTCGTGCCCGCCTGGCCGACGCGTTCGCAATGCTGCTGACGCCACAGGATCGCGCCGGCTGGCGTCCGCACGTGACCATCCAGAACAAGGTGGAGCCCGCCGAAGCCCGCGCGCTGCAGCTGGTGCTGGAGGCAGATTTCCGCCCACGGCCGCTCGTGATCGCGGGGTTGGCGAGCTGGTGGTATCGCGGCGGCCCCTGGGAGCCGATTTCCCGTCAAATGTTCGCTTGACCGAAGGGAACGGCCTTCGTATAGGCCCGCCCTCGCCACGGCGAGTGCCCATGGGGCGGAGTAGCTCAGTTGGTTAGAGCAGCGGAATCATAATCCGCGTGTCGGGGGTTCAAGTCCCTCCTCCGCTACCACTTCAATGATCGTCAGCCGCCCAATGCGGGACGCGCCTCTGAAGAAGGGGGCGGCGCAGCAACGCGCGATCGTACTGTTTCACAATGGTTGCGGATTGGTCCCTCAAGGCCTAGCGGAGCGGCATCATGACCGATCAGCCCTATGCCGTCGCCCTTGTCTCGGGCGGCCTCGACTCCATGGTTTCCGCCGCGCTCGCGCGAGAGGCCGGATACCGGCTCCTTGCCCTTTCGGTGGACTATAACCAGCGCCACCAGATCGAACTCGCCGCGGCCGCCCGCGTGGCGGAAGCGCTGGGTGCCGAGCGGCACGTGACGCTTTCCCTGGACCTGTCCGCGTTCGGCGGGTCGGCGCTCACTGCCGACATCGCAGTGCCCAAGGACGGGGTCGCCCCCGGCATCCCCATCACCTATGTGCCCGCCCGCAACACCATCTTCCTGAGCCTGTCGCTGGGCTGGGCCGAGGCAGCCGGCGCGCGCGATCTCTTCATCGGCGTCAATGCGCTCGACTATTCGGGCTATCCCGACTGCCGCCCCGAGTTCATTGCGGGCTTCGAGCATCTGGCGGCGCTGGCCACCAAGGCCGGCGTGGAAGGCGAGGGGTTCCATATCCACGCGCCGCTGCAGCACATGACCAAGGCGGATATCGTCCGCGAAGGCACCCGGCTCGGCCTCGACCTGGGGATCAGCTGGTCGTGCTACGACCCGCAAGGCGATCTCCATTGCGGCCTGTGCGACAGCTGCCGGCTGCGCTCGAAGGGCTTTGCGGAAGCGGGCGTGCCCGATCCGACCCGCTACGCCACCACTGCGGCCTGACGGGAGCGCCGCCGCCGTGAGCTACGCCGTCAAGGAGATGTTCCTGACGCTGCAGGGGGAGGGCGTGCACGCCGGCCGCCGGGCGGTGTTCGTGCGCTTCGCAGGGTGCAACCTGTGGAGCGGGCGCGAGATCGACCGCGCCACCGCCGTCTGCCGCTTCTGCGACACCGACTTTGTTGGCACCGACGGTGAGGGCGGGGGCAAGTTCGCCGACGCTGCTGCCCTGGTCGCGTCCGTGGAGGGGTTCTGGGGTGCGGGAGCCAGCGACCGCTTCGTCGTCCTGACGGGCGGCGAGCCCATGCTGCAGATCGACGATGCGCTGGTGGAGGCGCTGCACGCGGCCGGTTTCACCATCGCGATCGAAAGCAACGGGACGCTGGCGGTGCACCCGGGCATCGACTGGGTGTGCATCAGCCCAAAGGCTGGCAGCACGGTGGTTCAGCAGCGCGGCGACGAGCTCAAGCTGGTGTGGCCCCAAGCAGGCATCGACCTGGATGAGGTCGAGCGGTGGGAATTCGCCAATTTTCTGGCCCAGCCGCTCGACGATCCGGCTGCCGAGGCGAACCGGGAGGCTGCGGTGGAGCTGGTGCTTGCCCGGCCGAAGTGGCGGCTGTCGCTCCAGACCCACAAGCTGCTCGGGTTGCGCTGAGGCGCCACCCGAGCGCGTTCGTTACCCGAGGAGCGGGTAGCCGCCGCAGCGCTTGACCCATTCGCCCTTCTTCCAGCACTTCGGCCGGGTGAGCGGCTCCATGTTGGCGAGCGGGCGCTGGTAGATGCCTCCGGGGAACTGCTGTTCGCCCGCCGGCACCAGGCTGTTGCGCAGCTTGCGCATGCGCTGTTCCGCAAGGGTGCCGAACCCGCCCTTGGGCGCGAACACCGCTTCCTGGCCGATCTCGCCCGCCGCCTGGCAGAAGTTGAGCTGCGCCGACACGGTCGAAAAGCTCGAATAAACGCGGGTTCCGAACTGGTCGAGCGCCGTCTGGCCTTCCTTCTTCGTCTTGGCCGTGCGCTCGAAATACTTGCCCAGCAGTTCGTAGCTGCGCTTCAATTCATCGGCATGGGTGTCGAGAAGGTCGTTATAGTTGTTCAGCGTCAGGAGCGTAGGCTCGAACTGGCACTGGAGGGCCGCCACGTTGAGGGCGGCGCGCAGGTTCCACGCCAGTGCCGCGCGCTGCTCCTCCGCGGTTGCGCCGGGGAGCGCCTGAACCGTCATTCCGGGGTCGGCGCCGGTCACGCTCGGACCCGACAGGTCGGGCGATTTGAAAAAGAACTGGGCCGAGGCGGGGGCAGCGTAGGTCGCAGCCGCGAAAGCGGCGGTGGCGATCAGGGTTCGCACTGACTTCATGGGATCCTCTCAAGCGCCCAAAAGGGGGCGCCACGAGGACGAGGTACGGGGTTTTGGCCCCCGCAGCCAATAGGTTTTTTCCATTATCGCCGGATCGGCGAATTCGCATCCAGCTGCTTGGAATTCCAGCGAATAATCGAGGCGGTCATGACACCCCGGACGCGGCCGCGAGAAGCATCGGTCATCCAAAAACAAAGGCCGCCCGGTTGCCCGGACGGCCTTTGCGTAACAGACGTCGAAACGTCTGATTACATCGCGTTGGTCATCGTGTCGTTGCCCAGCGCGGTGTCGTTGGCGAGCATCGTGTCGTTCGCCAGCATCGCGTCGTTGCCCATGGCGCCGTCAACGGCGGTCATGTTGTCGGTCATCGTGCCGTCGAGCGTCGTGTCGGTCGAGTTCAGATCGGTGACGATCGTGTTCTCGTTGGTGGTCTCGGTCGAATCGCCGCAAGCTGCGACCATCAGCGCCGCGCCGGCGACCATCGAGCTGGTAACGATCTTGGAAATGATTGCGCGCATGTAGAGCTCCCTAAACAAGTGGTTTGGCGGCTTATCTGCCGTTTAATACCCAACCGGAGATGGACATTAGTCGGTTCCCCTCCCACCCTCAAGCGGGATTTCGCAGGATGCGGTGAGTGACGCGAGCAAAGCCGGAAATTCCAGCAAAAGTGCGGTGTCGAAGCTCTCCGGCCGGGCATCCCTGCCGAGCTGTTCCAGACTGGTTACTGGGAATTCGGGAAGCCCGCACGGGACGATCCCGCCGAAGTGGCTCAGGTCCGGCGAGAGGTTCACCGAAAAGCCATGAAACGTCACCCAGCGGCGGACGCGCACGCCTATCGCGCCGATCTTTGCCTCCTGGCCGCCGTCGCGGGTCCAGATGCCGATCCGTTCCGGCACCGAAAAGGCTTCGACGTCGAGCCTGGCGAGCGCACGGATCACCCATTGCTCGACCGCGTGGACGAAGCAGCGCACGTCGCGCCCGCGCCGGGCAAGGTTCAGCATGACATAGCCGACCCGCTGACCGGGACCATGATAGGTGTATCGGCCGCCGCGCCCGGCCGGATAGACCGGGAAGCGCGCATCGAGCAGTTCGGCCGGATCGGCGCTGGTGCCCGCGGTGTAGAGCGGGGGGTGTTCGACCAGCCAGACGAGTTCCTGCGCGGTGCCGTTGGCAATCGCGGCGGCGCGCCCCTCCATCGTGGCGAGTGCCAGGGGATAGTCGGTGAGACCCGGTTCGATGCGCCATTCCGGTGCAGCGGGCGGGGCCGGCGGCGTGGGGGAGGGATCTTGGCTAAGCATTGGCAAGCCCCGGTAGCATGGGTACAGCCGCACGTCATGCAGGCAGTGGAGAGCGCGGCGCCGATCGGCGCCACCGTGGAGATGGAGCGGGTGTGGGATGGCACCACCGCCTTCGTCCGCGCGAACCCGGCGCCGTTGCTGGCGATTGCGGTCCTGACGCTGTTCGTCCCCGGCGTGCTCGCCGGCCTCGCCGAAGCGGCAACATCGCGCAGCGACGGCGGCGCCGGAAGCGGGTGGATGCTCGTTCGCCTGGTCGCAGCACTGCTGACGCTGTGGGGAGAACTCGCCATCGTCGCGTTGGCGATACAGCCGCGCAGCGTGCGTGCCGCGCTTGGACAGGCAGGATTGCGCCTTCCGGTGGTGATCGGTTTCGCCATCCTGCTCAGCCTGGTGTCGGTGCTGCTCGCCGTGCCGGCGGTCGTGATCCTGAGCATCTATAGCTTCGACTTCGTGGCGGCGGCCGAGGGCGGCACCCTCGAGCCCGAGGTGGCAGCCACGGCCTGGATCATCCTCTACACGCTGGTGCTGTTGCCGGTGCTGCTATGGATCGGTGCCCGGCTGAGCCTGGTCCTCCCGGTGGTGGTGGGGGAGCGACGTGGCCTGCGGGCAATCTCGCGGTCGTTCACGCTGACCCGGGGCCTTGCCGCGAAGATCATCGGCATGCTGCTTCTCTACGGCATCGTCTCGCTGGTGCTGACCGCCGCCGTGCGGTTCGGCACCGGTACAATTTTTGCCATCGCGTTCGGCGGCGATGACGGCCTTGGCGCGGCATCCGTGCTGACGCTGATGCTCACCGCGGCGGTGGAAACGGTCATGGCGGTGCTGCTGTGGGCGTTTACCGGCAAACTCTACCTGGCAGCACGCGAACGATACGAAACGGCGGGTCGATGAAGCTGAATATGGGTGCCGTGGTCGGCGGCGCATGGAAACTATGGCGGAGCGAGCGCGCGCTGTTGCTACCGATTGCGGGTGTGTTCCTGATGTTGCCCACCGTGATCGGTACGGTGTGGATGGTGCCGCCGCCGGCAGCCACCGACCCCGCTGCGCCGGCAGACCTGGCGACGTTGGTGGAGGGGATGCAGGGCTATGTCTCTGCAAACCTTCACTGGCTGTTGCTGGAAACGGTGATGGGCCTGTTCGGCATGGGCGTGATCCTGGCCCTGTTCCTCGACGGCTCGCGGCCGACCGTGGCGGAAGCCATGCGCGTGGCGCTGCGCCGCTTCCCGGCCCTGTTGCTGGCCCAGATCGTCTGCCAGTTCGCCGTGGTGCTCGGCCTCCTCGCGTTCCTTATCCCGGGGCTCTACGCGGTCGGCCGCATCTTCCTGATCCCCGCCGCGATTATCGCGGAGCCGCGTCGCGGCGCCGTCGACGCGATGGCGCGCGGTCTCCAGCTTACCGCCGGGAACGGCTTGGCGCTCCTGGGGCTGCAGGCGATGTTCTATTTTGCCGCGCAGGTCGTGATCGCGCTGGCGAGCACGTTTACCAGCCTGGGGCAGGGCAATCCCGTCGCGGTTGCGGTCGGTGCGCTAATTGCCGGGGCGGCCAACGGCGGCATGGCCCTGGCCTATGCGCTGTTGCGCGTCACCGCTTATCGGGAAGCGACGGCCAGCCGCGGATAATGCGGGGCGGCATCGGGCGACAGGATGCCCGATGCGCGCGGGTCGGCGAAAGTCTCCACCGTCCGCTTGAACGGAACGAAGCCGCTCGCCCGGTAGAACGCGAGCGCGCGGGGGTGGTCGAGGGTGCAGGTGTGCACCCACAGCCGCTCCACATCCTTGCGCCACGCGAGCGTGAGGGCATGGGCCATCAGCCAGCGGCCGAGCCCGCGTCCCACCAGCTCCGGAACCAGTGCGAAATAGGACAGCTCGCACTCGCCGGCGCGGCGATGGTCCAGCTCCAGCAAACCGACCTCGATGCCGCGCCGGTCCACGACCGCATACACCGAGATCCCGGGATCGTGGACGATCGCGCGCAGCCGATCGTCGTCCATCACCAGCCGAGAGAACCACAGCCAGGGTTCGCCGACCCGCCGGAACAGCGCGCGATAGTTCCCAAGGTCCGGCGCGGGCCAGTGGACCAGCCGCAGCGGCGCGTCCGGCAGCGGGCGCAGGGGCGGGCGGCTGCGCATCTCCAGCGACGTGACGACCGTCGCGACCTCGTCGGGGCGGAGGGGGATCAGCCCCACCGCATCAGCTCCAGGTCGCCATCGGCGGCAGGCTCATCAGGATCGCGTCGATGTTACCGCCGGTCTTCAGGCCGAACAGCGTGCCCCGATCGCAGACGAGGTTGAACTCGGCATAGCGGCCGCGCCATTCGAGCTGACGGGCGCGATCGGCGGCGTCGAAGTCCTGCCGCATCCGGCGGCGCACCAGCGCGGGATAGATCGACAGGAACGCCTCACCCACATCGCGGGTGAAGGCCAGGTTCGCCTCGAAATCGCCTTCGAGATGGTCGTAGAAGATTCCGCCGACGCCGCGGTGGACGTTGCGGTGGGGGATGAAGAAATATTCGTCCGCCCATTGTTTGAAGCGCGGATAATAGGTCGGATCATGCCGGTCGCACGCCGTCTTCAGTGCCGAGTGGAAGTCGGCGGTATCCTCCGCATAGGGAATCGGCGGGTTGAGGTCGGCGCCGCCGCCGAACCAGCGCTTGGTGGTGACCAGGAAGCGCGTGTTCATGTGCACGGCCGGTACGTGCGGGTTGGCCATGTGGGCGACCAAGCTGATGCCGGTGGCGAAGAAGGCAGGGTTTTCTCCCGCGCCGTGGATCGACTGGGCAAAGCTGCCCTCCAGCGTGCCCGCGACGGTGGAGACGTTGACGCCGACCTTCTCGAACACGCGGCCCTTCATCAGCCCGCGAACGCCGCCGCCGCCGTGGCCCCCGCCCGAATCGACCCGGTCCCACGCACTATAATCGAACGTGGCGTTCGATCCGGCCTCACGCTCGATGGCTTCGAATTCGGCACAGATGCGGTCGCGTAGCAGCTCGAACCAGGTACGTGCGGCAAGCTGCTGGGAGTCCAAGGGTTCCATCGCGCCGACTTAGCTGCGCGGTACGGCCGAAGTCGAGAGTGTCAGCGAAACTCCGGGGCATGCGCTTTCGGCCAACTCGCCGTCTGGCGCAGCACTTCGCCCAGGACCATCGCGCCCGCGACCGCGACGTTGAGCGAGCGCATCGCCGGCCGCATCGGGATGAAGACCGCAAGGTCGGCGGCGGCATGGACCTCCTCTGGAACCCCGGACCCCTCCGATCCGAGCAGCAGCGTGTCGTCGGCCTCGAATCGGGCCTGGGGCAGGGGAACTGCGCCGCGGGTGGTGAGCAGCACGAGCCGGCGCGGCACCTGTGTGCGGAATGCCTCCCAGTCAACGTGGCGTACCACCGATGCCTGCGCGGCATAGTCCATCCCGGCGCGGGCGAGCGCCCGGTCGCTCCAGGGAAAGCCCATCGGCTCGATCAGGTCGACGCCCACGCCCAGGCACGCACCCAGCCGAAGCACGGTGCCCACGTTCCCGGCTATGTCTGGCTGAAACATTGCAATCCGCACCGTACGGCTTTGCCTTGCCTCAAACTCTTGTGCAACGAGGTCGTGTAAGGGCGGCCCACAGGCAGTGTTTGGTCGGGGGCAGTTGGCAAATACGTTCCCCCGCGTCTATCACGTTGCCGGGGCGCCGCGTTCGGGGCGACTTGACGCAGCCGAGTAGATGGTAAGGCTGCCTGTAGTTCTCTGAGACGCATTCGCGTCAATTGGTTTGGTTGCAGGGGCAAGTAGCGCATGGCGAGAATAGACGAGGTTCCCCCCGGCGGATCGCCCGGTTTTCACGAAGAAGATGCGATCGAGAATCCCCGCCGGCGTGATTACCTATCCATTGCCGCGGTGTCGTTTGCAGGCGTGGGAGCGGGCGTGATCGCGCTTCCGCTCATCAACCAGATGAGCCCGTCGGCAGACGTGCTGGCGCTCTCCACGACCGAGCTCGACCTTTCGGCGATCGAACCGGGACAGGCGATCAAGGCTTCGTTCCGCAAGCAGCCGCTGTTCGTGCGCAACCTTACGCCGCAGGAGATCGAGGCCGCCAACAAGGTGCCGCTGTCGGACCTGCGCGACCCGCAGACGCTTGCCGAGCGGACCAAGGAAGGCAAGGCTAACTGGCTGATCACGCTGGGCGTTTGCACCCATCTGGGCTGCGTGCCGCTGGGCGCGGGCGAGGGCGAGAACAAGGGGCCGTTCGGCGGCTATTTCTGTCCCTGCCACGGCTCTGCCTATGACACGGCAGGCCGCATTCGCCAGGGACCGGCGCCGACGAACCTGTCCGTTCCCGAGTATAGTTTCACGTCCGACACGACCGTTCTGGTCGGTTGAGGAAGGACCCGAGATGAGCTTTCCCTGGGCCCAGCATTACGAGCCGAAGCACCCGCTGATGCAGTGGGTGGACAGCCGCCTGCCGCTGCCGCGCTTTGTCTACAACGCCATCGGAGGCGGCTACCCCGTCCCGCGCAACCTCAACTATTTCTGGAATTTCGGCATCCTGGCCGGTGCCGCGCTGATGATCCAGATCGTCACCGGCGTCGTCCTGGCGATGCACTATGCCGCCAACGGCGCAGTCGCGTTCGACTCGGTCGAATCGATCATGCGCGACGTCAACGCCGGCTGGTTCCTCCGCTACGCCCACGCCAACGGGGCCTCGATGTTCCTGGCGGTGGTCTACATCCACATTTTCCGCGGGCTGTATTACGGCTCGTACAAGGCGCCACGAGAGATGGTGTGGCTGCTGGGCGTCACCATCTTCCTGCTGATGATGGCTACCGCCTTCATGGGCTATGTGCTCCCCTGGGGGCAGATGAGCTTCTGGGGTGCGCAGGTCATCACCGGCTTCTTCTCGGCGATCCCGGGTATCGGCGAGACCATCCGGATCTGGCTGCTGGGCGGCTATGCGCCGGACAACGCCGCGCTCAATCGCTTCTTCTCGCTCCACTATCTGCTGCCGTTCGTGATCCTGGGGGTCATCATCCTCCATATCTGGGCGCTGCATATCCCGGGTTCGAGCAATCCGACCGGGGTAGAGGTGAAGTCGGAGCAGGACACGGTCCCGTTCCACCCCTATTACACCGCCAAGGACGGCTTCGGCCTGGGCGTGTTCCTGATCGTGTTCGCAGGGCTGCTGTTCTTCGCACCGAACTATCTGGGTCACGCGGACAACTACATCCCGGCAAACCCGCTCTCGACGCCCGCGCACATCGTGCCGGAATGGTATTTCTGGCCGTTCTACGCGATCCTGCGCGCCTTCACCGTCGACTTCATCATCCCGGCAAAGCTGTGGGGCGTGCTGGCGATGTTCGGCTCGATCCTGCTGCTGTTCTTCCTGCCGTGGCTGGACCGGTCGCCGGTGCGTTCGGCGAACTATCGCCCCATGTACCGCTTCCTCTTCTGGGTGCTGGTGGTCGACGTCCTGGTGCTGGGTTACTGCGGCGGTGCGCCGGCGGAGCCGGCCTACATCATCGCGAGCCAGATCGCGGCGGCCTACTACTTCCTGCACTTCCTGGTGCTGGTTCCGATCGTGTCCGCGCTCGAGCGTCCGCGGCCGCTGCCCAACTCCATCACCGAAGCGGTGCTGGAAGGGAAGAGCGGCTCCCGCATGCGCGAAACTGCAGTGACCGGCTCGCCAGCCGTCGCCGAATAAGGGGCATCGACCTACATGATCTCTTCCCTTTTCCGGGTGGCGTTGCGCAACCTGAACATCATCATTGGGCTGGCGTTCGCAGGCGTCCTGATGCTGGCGCTCGTCTCCACCATCTATGGCTTGGTGACGGAGCCGGCGGCACCGACGGCCGAGCATGAGTTCCATCGCGAGGCCAAGCCGCTGAAGCTTGCCTCCGACGGGCCCTTCGGCCGTTTCGACAGGCAGCAGCTCCAGCGCGGCTTCCAGGTGTACAAGGAGGTTTGCGCCGCCTGTCACTCGCTGCGCCTGGTCGCGTTCCGCAACCTGAGCGATCTCGGCTATAACGAGGCCGAGGTGAAGGCGATCGCCAGCCAGTGGGCGATCCAGCAGCCGAGCATCAACCCCGAGACCGGCGAGCCGGCGACGCGTGCCAACATCCCGTCGGACCGCTTCCCGCTGCCGTTCCCGAACGACGTGGCGGCGCGTGCGGCGAACAACAACGCGATCCCGCCGGATCTCTCGCTGATCACCAAGGCGCGTGAAGGCGGGGCGGCGTATATCCACTCGCTGCTGACCGGCTATCAGAACCAGCCGGCCGAACTGCTGCACGAGTTCCCGGGAGCGAAGACGCCGGAAGGGCTACACTACAACCCGTACTTCCCGAACCTGAATATCGCCATGCCGCCGCCGATCACCAGCAACGATCAGGTGACCTACCAGGACGGCACGCGCGCGACGGTGGACCAGATGTCCAAGGACGTGTCTGCGTTCCTGGTGTGGACGGCGGAGCCCAACCTCCAGACGCGGCATCAGGCGGGATTGGCGACCATCCTCTTCCTTCTGATCTTCTCGCTCCTTACCTTCGGCGCCTATCGCAACATCTGGCGAGGCGTGAAGCATTGACCCAAGCCGACAGCGCCGCCGACGAAATTCGGCGGCGCATCCGGACGATCCCCGACTTTCCCAAGCCGGGGATCCAGTTCCGGGACATCACGACCCTGCTGCTCGACCCCGATGGCCTGCGCCTCGCCGTCGAGCAGATGGTCGCTTCGGTCGAGGGGCCGATCGACCTTGTGGCGGGGATCGAGGCGCGCGGCTTCGTGTTCGCGCCTGCCGTTGCCCTGGCGCTCGGCGCGGGCGTGTTGCTGGTCCGCAAGGACGGGAAGCTTCCGGGCGCGACGATCGCCGAGGATTACGCCCTCGAATATGGCACCGACCGGATCACCATCCATGCGGACGCCTGTGCACCGGGGGCGCGCGTGTTGCTCGTCGATGACCTGATCGCCACGGGCGGCACTGCGCGGGCCGCAGTGCGCCTGCTGCGCAAGGCCGGCGCGATCGTCACCCAGGCCTCGTTCGTGATCGACCTGCCGGCTTTGGGCGGCGCCGAAGCACTGCGCAGCGACGGCATCACCGTCCAGACGCTCGTTTCCTACGAAGGCGACTAAGCTTCGTCGACCGCAGCCGCCGTCTTTACCTTTTGGCGGCCCAGCCGGTGTTCGCGCCACACGATGAAGAGCCCGCTTGCGACGATGATGGGCGCACCCATCCAGGTGGAAGTGCCCGGCAGGAAGCCGAACAGCACCCAGCCGTAGATGGTTGCCCAGACCAGTCCCGAATAATCCATCGGCACCACCACTGCGACCGGGGCGTAGCGCATCGCGGCGGTGAGGGCGATCTGCCCCATCCCCCCAATTAACCCGATGGACACCAGGATTCCCCAGGTGGCCGCGTCATGCGGTTTGAGGTTGAAGGCATAGGCCAGCGCCAGCGGCGGCACCGACAGCAGCGAGAACCAGAACACCGTCGTGCCGCTGTTCTCCGTGCGGCCGAGCTGGCGCAGGAGGATCGCCACGATCGCCACGAACAGCGCGGCGAGTAGCCCGACCATCGCGCCGAAGGGGGAGACGTGATGGCCCGAGCCGGGCTGTGCCACCACCAGCACTCCCAGGAAGCCTACCAGCACCGCGGTCCAGCGTTGCCAGCCGGTGCGCTCGCCCAGCACCAGCGCGCCCAGAATGGTGGCGAAGATCGGCACCGTGAACTGGAAGGTCGTCGCCTCTGCCAGCGGCAACAGCATCACCGACCCAAAGGTGAATACCATGCCCAGCAGACCCACGGCGGAGCGGCCGAGATGGGCCTTGAACCGGTGTGTGCGTAGCGACGCGAGTCCCGGTCCCGCGGCGACGAACGCGATCACGACGGGAAGGGCGCAGAACTGGCGCCAGAACATGGTTTCGAACAAGGTCGCCCCGCGCGTCTCCGCAAGCTTCACCAGCGCCGACATCGTCGAGAGGAAGAAGATCGCGAGCAGCCGCAGGCCAACGCCCTTGAGAATGGTGTCGCCCGACATGGCGGCGGCTTTAGGGGCGGTGGGTCGGCGGCACAACCGATGCCGGTGTGCGGGAGGATCAGGGGAGGGCTCTATCGGCCCCGCCCGCTATTCTCTGGGGGAAGGGCAGGGATGATGCCTCGGCGCTTCCGACCGGGAGGAGCGCGCGATGTTCAGCTAAGACTGTCGTTTTACGCCGGAGCTTGAGCCCGCCACTCGCGAAACCATTCCACGAACGCTCCCACGCCCTGCTCGATCGGAGTGTTCGGCACATAGTCGGTCAACCCCCGCAGCAGACTTGGGTCGGCATAGGTGCGGGGTACGTCGCCGGCCTGCATGTCCATCATGTTGAGCTTGGCCGTGCGGCCGGTCGCACCCTCGATGGTGCGGATGAAGTCCATCAGCGGTGTCGGCTTCCCGCCGCCGATGTTGACCACGCGGAACGGCGCCTGGTGTGACAGGGAGTCGATCACGCCCTCGTCCCGGATCCGGTTTTCTTCGGCAGGCGGGAGGTCGGCGAGGCGGACCACCGCTTCGACGAGATCATCGACATAGGTGAAGTCGCGCGCCATCTGGCCATGGCCGTACACGTCGATCGGGCGGTCGCTCAGAATGGCGTCGGTGAACTTGAACAGCGCCATGTCCGGGCGGCCCCACGGGCCATAGACCGTGAAGAAGCGGAACATGGTGCTGGGGACACCGAACAGGTGGGCGTAGCTGTGCGCCATCGCCTCCATGCCCTTTTTGGTGGCCGCGTAGAGGCTGAGCGGCTCGTCCGCGCGGTCCGCCTCGCTGAACGGCACAGTGGGATTGGCACCATAGAGCGAGGAGGTGGAGGCCATCAGCAGATGCTGCGGCTGGAGATCGCGGGCGAGCTCCAGCACGTTCCACGAGCCGGTCAGGTTGCTCTCGACATAGGTGCCCGGCGCCTCGATCGAATAGCGTACGCCCGCCTGGGCGGCGAGGTGGATGATCACCTCGGGCTCCGCCATCTCGGCCGCCTGGTACAGCGCCGACCGGTCTTGCAGCATCCCCTCGACCATATGAAATCGATCGGACTGCTTGAGCACGGCGTTGCGGGCCTGCTTGAGCCGCGTATCGTAATAGCGCGTCATACCGTCAAAGCCGGTGACGTCGTGCCCATCCGCCAGCAACCGGCGCGCGAGATGGAACCCGATGAAACCAGCCGTGCCGGTAATCAGGACCCGCATCAGCCTGCGGCCGCTTCCGCCGGGGACGCCCCGCCCTGGCTTACGGGCATCGAGTGGCCGGGGCGTCCGACGCCGCGATAGGTGAAGCCTGCCGCCTCAACCGCTTCGGGGTGATAGACGTTGCGAAGGTCTACCATCACAGGTTGCGCCATGATGCCCTTCAGCCGCTTGAGGTCGAGCGCACGGAACGCGTCCCATTCGGTGGCGATCACCACGGCGCAGGCGCCCTCTGCTGCGGCATAGGCCGAGTCGGTATAGACGATGTCCGGCATCAACTCGCGGGCGGCGTCCATCCCCTCCGGATCATAGGCGCGCACGATTGCGCCGGCATCCTCCAGAACCTGAACAATGGAGAGCGCCGGCGAATCGCGCATGTCGTCGGTGTTCGGCTTGAAGGTGAGGCCCAGCAGCGCGATCGACTTGCCGCGTACCTCACCCCCGAGCGCCGCGATGACCTTGCGCGCCATGGCACGCTTGCGGGTGTCGTTCACCGCCACCGTGGTTTCGATCAGCCGGATCGGCGCCTCGTGGTCTTGCGCGGTCTTCACCAGCGCCAGCGTGTCCTTGGGGAAGCACGACCCGCCATAGCCGGGGCCGGCGTGCAGGAATTTAGAGCCGATGCGGTTGTCGAGGCCGATGCCGCGCGACACGTCCTTCACGTCGGCGCCCACCTTTTCGCACAGGTCCGCGATCTCGTTGATGAAGGTGATCTTCATCGCGAGGAAGGCGTTGGCGGCGTACTTGATCAGCTCGCTGGTGCGCCGTGCCGTGAACAGCACGGGCGAGCGGTTGAGGAACAGCGGCCGGTAGACCTCTTCCATCGGCCCGCGTGCGCGCTCGTCCTCAATGCCGACGACGATGCGGTCGGGACGCTTGAAGTCCTCGATGGCTGCGCCTTCGCGCAGAAACTCCGGGTTGGAGGCGACGGCGAACTCGGCGGTCGGGTTTACTTCCCGGATGATGCGCTCCACCTCGTCACCGGTGCCGACCGGCACGGTCGATTTGGTGACCACGACGGTAAAGTCCTTGAGGGCGGCACCGATTTCGCGCGCCGCATCATAGACATAGGAAAGATCGGCATGGCCGTCGCCACGACGAGACGGCGTGCCCACGCCGATGAAGACGACGTCCGCTTCTCCCACAGGACCGGTGAGTTCGGTGGTGAAGGATAGGCGACCTGCCGCGACGTTGCGCGCAACCAACTGCTCCAGGCCAGGCTCATAGATGGGAACGCCGCCTGCGCGCAGTTTGGCGATCTTGGTCTCGTCCTTGTCGACGCAGACCACGTCATGACCAAAGTCGGCAAAGCACGCGCCCGAGACAAGGCCGACATATCCCGATCCGATCATCACAATACGCATGCTTGGTCTTCCTCTTTGTCGCGGAAACGGCCCGGCGCCGCCGGAACTTGCTCCTGCACATATGGAGGAAGGGCACGGCTGGGAAGGTTGGAATGGCTCCTGTGCGGAGGCACGCGCTTGGCGCGGTGCGCAGGGAAGCGCAGCAACAACGAAAAAGGCCGCTCGGATGAACCGAGCGGCCTTTTGTCAATCAACGGCCGTCGACGACCGGAGTGACCTTACCAGGGGTAAAGGTCCTGGCCGTAGCTGCGCTTAAAAAGTGCGAAGATTGCGAACATCTTAGGTCTCCTCGGCTGCTGCTGTTGCATGGTTAAAACAAAACTAACCCTAACGCAACATTAATCATCACGAGTGGTGAAATTAACCAGAGCTTCAATCCTGTGTGGGATGGATGGCGGCTATGACACCGCCCTTGCTCTCCTCCGGCTTGCGGACTGACAGAGTTGGCGTCCCGGTCGAAAGGTTGGGGGCGGACGTGCTGCCGCGCGAGGAAGCGGGTGCAGATACGCCTCCCAAGGTGCTGAGGGTTCTCCTTCTCTTGGAACTGGAGAACTTCCCGGCGTTACGGCGTCAGCTCGGGGTCGCGCGTGCTGACACCATTGCCGGGGAAGTGGTCGTGCGCTGCGATGTCGCGCTTCCCAACAGTCGAGCGTGGACGCTTTCGCACCGTCTTGTTGCTGTCGTCTTTGAAGCTGCAGAATCTAGGGCCGGTGAGGCTGCGGTCAGCCGATTGCAGGAAGTTTTCAGGCAGCCCTTCGATTTCTACGGTGAACATCATCTGATTCGCCTCCGTGTCGGCGGGGCCACGGCGCGGAACTTCGACTGCGACGAGGTTCGCCTTGTCGAGGGTGCTGAAAAGGCCTTGGTCGAAGCGCGCGAGCAGGGCCGGGATGTCCTTCATGATGTGGTCGAGGATGATCCAGGTATCGATCCGCTGGAACTGATTCAGGAACTTCCCCGCGCGATTCGGGACGGAGAAATCTTCCTTCAGTACCAGCCGAAAGTGCACGTCCGCCGGCAGCAAGTGTCTAGTGTCGAGGCGCTGGTCCGATGGCGGCACCCGGTGAGAGGGCTCGTGCTTCCAGGCGACTTCATCCCCGCTGCGGAGCAAAGCCGGGCGATAGGGGAGTTGACCCTGTGGACGCTCGAACGGGTGCTTGAGGATCAGCGGTCACTCGCTGCCGCCGGGTACGATATCCCAATCTTCGTCAACGTGTCGGGCGTGCTCCTTGCCGACGCCTGCTTCGTGGATGAAGCCTGTCGCGTCGTTGCAGGACATGGCGCCAAGCTCGGGTTCGAGATCACCGAGACCGCGGTCATCCGGGATCCCGCCAGCGCGATCCGCCATCTTCAGCGCTTCGCCGACATCGGGGTCACGATCGCCATCGACGATTACGGAGCGGGGCTTTCCTCGCTAGCGTATTTGAAGCAGCTGCCCGCCCGAGAGCTTAAGATCGACAAGCTTTTCGTCACCCAGCTGACCAGCAGTAACCGCGATCCGCTGATCGTGCGGTCGACCATCGATCTCGCGCACGCCCTGGATATGGAAGTCACGGCCGAGGGTGTGGAGACGCCAGCTGCTATGGCACTCCTCGGGGTGATGGGCTGCGACATGGTTCAGGGTTACCTCATCAGCAGGCCAGTGGAGCTCGACCTCCTCTTGGTCTTTCTGGAAGAATCCTCCCATCTTCAGGTCCTCAATACGCAGCGCTTGTCCTTCCTCCGGTCGGACCGCCTTTGGAAGACGGGATGAGCGCCAGGTTGCTTCGTTGCTTCGGCATCGAACATTTCTGCTCGGGCGTCATTCTCTTGGTGGGTGTCTGCGCCGGGCTGGGGGGGGCGACAGCTTCTGTCGCATATGGAGCGGAGGCGGCTTCGCCCGATCGCTCCACGAAAGATCTGCTGGATCAGGCGGTGGCAGCCCTGGTCGGCGACCCTGAGCGGGCGATCCAGCTCAGCAGAACGGTGCAGAGCCGGGCGCGTACGCCAGGGAACGCTGACCCCATTGCGGTTCTGACAGCCGATTGGATCGAGGCTGAAGCGACATTCCGAATGGAGTTAACCACCGACTCCAGTCGCCGCATGATCGAACGTGTCATCGCGCAGATGGATAAATTGAACGCGCCTGCCAAGCTGCGGGGTAACGCTCTTCTCACCCGAGGCGCGATCAACCAGGAAGATGGACGCGGAGCGTTGGCTCTTGTGGACTTCCAGGAGGCCTACCGTCAGTTCGTTCGTGCCCACGACAGGCGCAGCGAAGCGCTGGCATTGATCCGTCTCGCCTCCCTGTACCGCGAGGCGGACTATCTCGACGGTGCGCGCCGTTACTTTTTGCAAGCTCTTGAAGCGGCGTCCGGCGATCGCGGCGTCAGCTATGCAATCTATAATGGTCTTGGGAACGTTCTGAATGAGCGCAGCCGCTATTCAGAAGCGTCGGTCGCCTTCGCGAAAGCCCTTGAGTACTCTCCTCGAGGTGATCCTGTACGGGCTCGTATTCTCGTCAACCTCGCTCGTGCGAGGCTAGACGCCGGAGAAGTCGCGAAGGCTCGGTCAAACCTGGCTGAGGCGATGCAGATCATCCAAGGGTCTGGGCGGGGTGAGGTCCGCGCGCAGATCTACGCCGTCGCGGCGCGCGTCGAACTTGAAGATGGTAACATTTCTCGAGCACGGGCGCTCATCGAGCAAAGTCTCGGCGGGCTTCCCCTAAGCGAAACTACGCTTCCAATGCGAGACGTCCACATCGTCGCTGCACAGATTTACCGGCGTAGCGGCGAGCCCGCCAAAGCGGTGGAGCATCTGCTCGCCCTGCGGCGCTTGGATGGGCAGGCCCTCCAGATCTCGACCTCCGCCAAGGCGGCCCTGATGGGTGCCCGGTTCGACTTCCAGAACCAGGAACTGCGGATCGCGCGCCTGAAAGCCGAGGAATTGCGCCGAAACGTCGAGGCGGAACGGCAGCGCACACGCCTCCAGCAGATCATGTTCGGCGGGGTTGCTGCCGCGGTGGCGGTGCTGATCGCAATGCTCAGTTTCGGATTGATCACTATCCGGCGGAGCCGCAACGAAGTTCGTGCCGCCAACGTCGATTTGGCGGTCGCCAACGCATCCCTTGAGAAGGCGCTGACGGCCAAGACGGAATTCCTGGCCACAACCAGCCACGAAATCCGCACGCCCCTCAATGGCATTCTCGGGATGACGCAGGTGATGCTTGCCGACCCCGACTTATCTCCCGCCACGCGCGAACGCGTCGATGTTGTCCACGGCGCGGGCATGCGGATGCGCGGCATGGTCGATGACATTCTCGACGTTGCGAAGATGGAGAACGGCAACTTCACCATCGATGCCATGCCGGTCGATCTTCCTGCGACGCTTCAGGAGGCCACGCGGCTTTGGGAAGAGCAGGCACAGGGGCGCGGGATCGCCTTCTCGCTCGAACTGGGCGATGCGCCGCACTGGGTGGAGAGCGATCCGACAAGGCTGCGCCAGATCGTATTCAATCTGCTGTCCAACGCGCTGAAGTTCACCCACCGTGGCAGCATCGGGGTTCGCGTATCCGCTGTCGGCGAAGGTGCGACCCGGCGGCTGCGGATTGCGGTCTGGGACACCGGAATCGGCATTCCGGCGGACAAGCACGCGCAGATCTTTGAATCCTTCCGCCAAGTCGATGCCGGGACCACCCGCCAGTACGGTGGGACCGGGCTAGGCCTCACCATCTGCCGTAACCTCGCTGTCGCGCTGGGCGGTCACATCGACGTGGAAAGCGTGGAGGGTGAAGGTTCGACATTCACCGTCGATCTGCCCCTGATTGAAGTGCCGGCACCGGCCGCTGCGCAGGGCGTCGGCGGCTCCGAAGGGATGCTCGTGTTGGATCGAAATCCCATCGTCCGCGGCATGATGAAGACGCTGTTCGCGCCGCATGCACCTGACCTCCGCTTTGCCAGCACGCCGCAGGAGGCGCTGGACGCGCTCGCGAGCGGCGGCATTGCCCGGGTGCTGATCGACGAGGGCGCTCTGGAAGCGAATGACGACGCCGTTGCTCGGGTCATGACGCTCGTAGCGGCAACCCGGGCATCGGGGGTTGCCACCGCGATGCTCTGGCCGAACCTGGATCTCGCCACGCGAACGACGTTGCTGGCGGCCGGGATCGACCAGGTGATCGCGAAACCGGTGTCCGGTGCTAAACTCGTTGAGGCCCTGTTCACGACGAACGGCAGGGGATCGGCCGAATCACCCCTTGTTTCGCGCGCCGCATAACGCAATAGCCTTGGGAACCATGCCCCTGCTGCAGACCCTCGCCATGCCGTCCAGGATCAGGGGGCGATGAATATTCTGTTTATCGAAGACGACGCGATGAACCGCAGGGTCGTGCGTGACATGCTCGACGTTGCCGGCGCCACCATGGCGGAAGCGGACCGAGCCGAAGAAGGGCTTCGTCGCATCGACGAGGAGGACTTCGACGTCGTGCTGGTGGACCTGCGCATGCCCGGCATGGACGGGTTGGAGGCGATCGGTCACATCCGCGCGCGTGAGGATGCCAAGCGCGACCTGCCGTTGATCGTCGTGACGGCGGACACCGCGCTCGACCTGCGTGAGCGGTGCATCGCAGCCGGTGCGGACGAAGTCCTGTTCAAGCCCGTCGCCATGGAAGCGCTGTTCGACGCGATCGGCCGGATCCTGGCCAGCAAGTCGGACGAGGACGCGATTCTCTTCTGATCGGTTGCGCGGCGGGGAATGCGTCGCCATCTCTACAGAATAGCGTGTCGGCGCCGGTTCGGAGCCGCAGCGCCGCCGGGCGCCGCCTATGTGGCGACACGGCAAGGCTTTTGCAGCGATTCCTCTTCGCTCCCGAGAGGGAAAGGGGTTGAACGGGGCTTTGGCCACTGGTAGGGGCAGCGCATACCGCCGCGGCCCGCGCTCCGGCGACCATTTGCTATTGCACGAACGAATCGGAGTTAGACGGCCTCATGCAAATCATCGTCCGCGACAACAACGTCGACCAGGCTCTGCGCGCGCTCAAGAAGAAGCTGCAGCGCGAAGGCGTGTATCGCGAGATGAAGCTTCGTCGTCACTACGAGAAGCCCAGCGAGAAGCGCGCTCGTGAGCGTGCAGCGGCCGTGCGTCGCGCTCGCAAGCTCGAGCGCAAGCGTGTCGAGCGCGACAACGCCCGGTAGGTTCCTGCATCCGGCGCCCGGCTTCGGGCGTCGGATGTTGTCGCTCTTTCAGAATCGCCTTCTTCCTCATCGCCGTCCCGGCGCCGAGTCGGGCGCCTGACAAAAGCGGGATCGCCGTCCATGTCCGTTACTGCCGTCCCGCTCCAGCCCGTAAAGCGGAGCTACCTCGTCTGGCTGTGGCTGGGCATTGCGCTGACCGTTGCTGTCGCTGCCGCGCTGGCATGGGCAGGAACCACCCGTGGCGAGACCACCGCTTCCGGCCTGCGCTATGAAGTGATCGAGCCGGGCTCCGGGCCGACTCCGACGGATGACGATGTCGCGCTGATCAACTATGTCGGCAAGCGTCCGGACGGCAGCGTTTTCGATCAGAACCAGCAGACCCCGATGCCCGTGCGCGGCGTCGTGCCCGGCTTTGCCGAGGCGCTGAAGATGATGCCGAAGGGCTCCAAGTACCGTTTCTGGATCCCGCCGCACCTCGGCTATGGCGCGCCGCGCCCCGAAGGCGCTCCGCCGCTGACCGGTGAGGCCGCGGAACTCGCGAAGATCCCGCTCCAGTTCGACGTCGAGCTGCTCGATTTCATTCCTGAGGCAGTCCTGCGCCAACAGATGATGCAGCAGATGATGCAGGGCGGTGGCGGTCCGGGTGGGCCGGGCGGCGCTGGTCCAGGTGGCGCAATTCCCCCGGGTCCGGGCCGCTAATAGCCCGAGACGTCTGGCGGGCGACTAGAGCGGTTTTCGATCAGTCTGCATCGTAGCCGCAGTTGGGGAAGAAGTTGGCGCATTCCTGTGGCGAGTAGAGGTCGAGGATGCGGCCGATGGCGTTCCATAGGCCATGGATGGTGCGCTCGGCAGCCTTGCGCAGATGCGCCTTGAGTTTCGCGAACGCCTGTTCGATCGGGTTGAAGTCGGGGCTGTAGGGCGGGAGGAACAGGAGCCTGGCGCCGACGCTCTCGATGGCGGCGCGCACGGCGGGTGCCTTGTGGCTCGACAGGTTGTCCAAGATGACCACGTCGCCGCTGGCGAGTTCGGGCACGAGGACGCGGGTGACGTAGGTGAGGAACGCGTCGGCGTTCATGGGCCCGTCGAGCACCCACGGCGCGA